>NZ_AQOI01000108.1:0-8558 GCF_000364665.1 Xanthomonas sp. SHU 199 | reverse complement strand
GGCGGGCGCCGGCTTGCGCGATGCCAGCCACTTCTGGAAGTCCTGCTTGCTCACCGCCTCGACCACGATCGGCATGAAGCCGTGGTCCTTGCCGCACAGTTCGGCGCACTGGCCGCGGTACACGCCAGGGGTGTCGATGCTGGTCCAGGCCTCGTTGATGATCCCGGGGATGGCATCCTGCTTCCAGCCCAGCGCCGGCACCCACCAGGCGTGGATGACGTCGTCGGCGGTGATGACGAAGCGCACCTTGGTGTTCACCGGCAGCACCAGCCGGTTGTCCACGTCCAGCAGGTAGTGCGGGTCGTGCTCGGCCGTCGGCACCGCGCCGCTCTGCCGCAGGCGGTCGGAACTGCGCGCCAGGCGGCTGGTGAACGACACGTTCTCGCCCAGGTATTCGTAGCGCCACATCCACTGGTAGCCGGTGACCTTCACCGTCATCTCGGCATCGCGGGTGTCGTACATCGCGATCAGCTTGGCGGTGGCCGGCCACGCCATCACGATCAGGATCAGCACCGGGATCACCGTCCACACGATCTCGGCCTTGGTGTTGTGGCTGAACTGCGCCGGCACCGCGCCCTTGGACTTGCGGAACTTGAAGATCGCATAGGCCATCGCGCCGAACACCAGCACGCCGATGACCACGCACACCCACAACGCGACCATGTGCGCGTCGTAGGCGTTGCGCGCGCTCTGGGTGACGCCCCTGCCCATGTTGAGCTGCCACGGCTTGGGATCGGCCGATTGCGCCCACGCCAGCGGTGCGGCCATCGCCGCCGCCAACGCCATCCCGCCCCTGACCGCCTGTTGCACCCACCCGCCGCGTTGCTTCATTGCCTAGACCCCTTGGAGCGTCATCGGTTGCGGCCGGTCACGGCCGCGAGCAAGCCTTCCAGGGTCTGCGCCAGTTGCCGGCGTTCGTCGGGGCCGAGGAATTCGCCGACCCGGACCTGCTTGCCGCTGGATGCCAGCACCACCCTGTCGTCGCCTTCGATCCGCAACCGCACCCAATGCGGGTGGGCGCGGAACGCCGGCGTTCCTGCATTCGGACGGGTCACTTCCACGCAGGCCGGACCCACCCGAATATCCTCTTCGCGCTCGCCGCCGCGCCACGACCAATGCAGCGCGAGCGCCACCACGATGCTGTGCAACAGGGCGAACGCAGGCGCGAACACATTGCCGGCGAGCCACCCCAGCCCAGCCACGGCCCACATCGCCCCGGCCAGTGCGACGAACAACAGAACGAATTGCCGGGCATTCAACGCCCGCGGCGGTCGCAGCCGCAGCTGCGTACCCGACCCCTCCGGAGAAAACGGAAACATTTCGATCATGTCGAACCGCCGCTTCCGAACCGCTCGTACTCGAGCCGCGAGCACGCCTGGATGGTAGCCCCCGGCCTGCGCGGCGGCAAGCGCGCGTTCACCACAAAAAATGCTGTAGCGCAACAAGATTTACGTTCAGCCTGGACGCGTCCGCCATCGTCGTGGCGATGCCGGCAACCCCCTGCGCGTGCAGGCGGTGACATAAAATAGCGGGCTCTGTCCCTGGCCTTTCCCGCATGAACGCTCTGCCTGGCGCCGGCTCTGTCCCGGCGATGCCGTCCGCGTCTCCTTCGCCCTTGCTGTCCCCCGAACTCCCGCCCGCGCCGCAGGCCCTGCGCGCGGCGATCACCGCCGCCTGGCTCAAGGACGAAGCCGAACACGTACGCGAACTGCTCGAGCAAGCGCGCCTGCCCGCGGCCGACCAGGCCAGGGTGCAGGCGCTGGCCGCCGACCTGGTCACCCGGGTGCGCGCCCGCGCCCAGGACCAGGGCGCGATCGAGGCCTTCATGCGCCAGTACGACCTCGGCAGCGAGGAAGGCGTGCTGCTGATGTGCGTGGCCGAAGCACTGCTGCGCATCCCCGACCAGGACACCGCCGACAAGCTGATCCGCGACAAGCTCGGCGATGCGGACTGGAAGAAGCACATGGGCGAGAGCGACTCGATCCTGGTCAATGCGTCGACCTGGGGCCTGATGCTCACCGGCAAGCTGGTGCAGATCAACGACCTCACCCGCGCCGACGTGTCCGGCGCGTTCAAGCGCCTGATCGGCCGCGTCGGCGAGCCGGTGATTCGTCTGGCGGTGCGCCAGGCGATGAAGATCATGGGCCATCAGTTCGTGATGGGCCGGACCATCGGCGAGGCGCTGACCCGCTCGAAGAAGGGCGACAACGCCCACTACCGCTACTCGTTCGACATGCTCGGCGAAGGCGCGCTGACCATGAAGGACGCGCAGCGCTACCTCGATGCCTACCGCCAGGCGATCCACGCCATCGGCAAGCATTTCGCCGCGCAGCGCCCGCAGGGCGGCGGCAAGGACGCGGTGTTCGCCGCGCCCAGCATCTCGATCAAGCTCTCGGCGCTGTATCCGCGCTACGAGCACGCCAAGCGCGCGCGGGTGATGGCCGAACTGGTGCCCGGCGTGCTGGAACTGGCGCAACTGGCCAAGTCCTACGGCATCGGCTACACGGTCGATGCCGAAGAAGCCGACCGCCTGGAACTGTCGCTGGACATCATCGAGGCCACCTTCTCCGATCCCTCGCTGGACGGCTGGGAAGGCTATGGCCTGGCGGTGCAGGCGTACCAGAAGCGCACCCCGTACACGATCGACTTCCTCGCCGACCTCGCGCGCCGCGTCGGCCGCCGCATCCCGGTGCGCCTGGTCAAGGGCGCCTACTGGGATGCGGAGATCAAGCGCGCGCAGGTCGAGGGCCACCCGGGCTATCCGGTGTTCACCCGCAAGCAGAACACCGACGTGTCCTACCTGGCCTGCGCCAAGCGCCTGTTCGCGCACAGCGATGCGCTGTATCCGATGTTCGCCACCCACAACGCGCAGACCATCGCCGCGGTGCGCGCCATCGCCGGCGGCCGCGACTACGAACACCAGAAGCTGCACGGCATGGGCGACGACCTCTACGCCGAAGTGATCCCCGCCGACCGCCTCGGCGTGCCCTGCCGCGTGTACGCGCCGGTGGGCTCGCACGAGGACCTGCTGCCTTACCTGGTGCGGCGCCTGCTGGAGAACGGCGCCAATTCCAGCTTCGTCAACCGCATCACCGACGAGGACGTGGCCATCGAAGACCTGATCCGCGATCCGGTCGAAGCCGTGTCCGCGTTCGCCTCCATCCCGCATCCGAAGATTCCGCTGCCGGTCGATCTGCTGCGCAGCCAGAACCACAACAGGAAGAACTCCATGGGCGCCAACCTCGCCAACGACAACGATCTGCGCGCGCTGGCCGACCAGCTCAACACCGCGCTCAAGCCCTGGCAGGCCGCGCCGCTGGTGCCCGGCGCGGTGATCGCCGGCGACACCCTGCCGGTCGCCAACCCGGCCGACCATCGCCAGATCGTCGGCCACTGGAAGCCGGCCGATGTCGCCACCGTGGAGAAGGCGCTGAGCAACGCCGCAGCCGCCTACCCGGCCTGGAACCGTACCCCGGCCGCCAGCCGCGCCACCATCCTCGAACACGCCGCCGACCTGCTGGAAGCGCGCATGCCCGAGTTCATGGCGCTGTGCGTCAAGGAAGCCGGCAAGACCCTGCCGGACGGCGTCGCCGAAGTGCGCGAGGCGGTGGATTTCCTGCGCTACTACGCCGGCCAGGCGCGCGCGCAGTTCGGTGCGCCCGAGCGCCTGCCCGGGCCGACCGGCGAATCCAACGAACTGCAGCTGCACGGCCGCGGCGTGTTCGTGTGCATCAGCCCGTGGAACTTCCCGCTGGCCATCTTCCTCGGCCAGGTCGCCGCGGCGCTGGCCGCCGGCAACAGCGTCATCGCCAAGCCGGCCGAGCAGACCAACCTGGTCGGCCATGCCGCGGTGAAGCTGCTGCACGAAGCCGGCGTGCCGGAGGCGGTGGTGCAGTTCCTGCCCGGCGACGGCGCCACCGTCGGCGCCGCGCTGACCCGCGATCCGCGCGTGGCCGGCGTCGCCTTCACCGGCTCCACCGACACCGCCCGCGCGATCAACCGCGCGCTGGCCGCGCGCGATGCCGCCATCGGCGTGCTGATCGCCGAGACCGGCGGCCAGAACGCCTTCATCGCCGACTCCTCGTCGCTGCCGGAAGCGGTGGTCAAGGACGCGATCTCCAGTGCCTTCATCTCCGCCGGCCAGCGCTGCTCGGCCGCACGCGTGCTGTTCGTGCAGGACGACATCGCCGACAAGGTGATGACCATGCTCGCCGGCGCCATGGCCGAGCTGAAGGTCGGCGACCCCGGCCTGCTGTCCACCGACGTCGGCCCGGTGATCGATGCCGACGCGCTGCAGATTCTCACCGACCACGCCGCACGCATGGACCGCGAGGCGCGCGCGATCGCCGTGGCAGCCACCGACGATGCCACCGCCCACGGCAGCTTCTTCGCCCCGCGTGCCTACGAACTGCAGTCGCTGGCGCAGTTGCAGCGCGAGATCTTCGGCCCGGTGCTGCACGTGATCCGCTGGAAGGCCGACCAGCTCGACGCGGTGATCGACCAGATCAACGCCACCGGCTACGGCCTGACCCTGGGCGTGCATTCGCGCATCGACGAGACCATCGAGCGCATCGCCTCGCGCGTGGCGGTGGGCAACGTCTACGTCAACCGCAACCAGATCGGCGCGGTGGTCGGCGTGCAGCCGTTCGGCGGCCAGGGCCTGTCCGGCACCGGCCCCAAGGCCGGCGGCCCGCACTACCTGCTGCGCTTCGCCACCGAGAAGGTGGTGACGGTCAACACCACCGCCGCCGGCGGCAACGCCTCGCTGCTGACCCTGGGCGACTGACCGGCCCGCTTCGGCGCAGCGTTCCGCCCGGAACCTGCGCCGCGCGCAGCCTGCCGCAGCGCGCGCCATGCGCCGCGGGCAGGCATAAAAAAAGCCCCGCCGAAGCGGGGCTTTTTCGTGGAACTGCGAAGCGCCTGCGATCAGAACTTGTAGTTGACCGAGGCCGCCAGCACGTTGCCGCTCACGTCGTAGTCGCCGACCAGGCGGTTGCCGGTGGCGCTGGTGGTGGCGATGCTCGGATCGTTGGTGAACAGGTGGGTGTAGCCGAAGCTGTACTCGGTCTGCTCGGACGGCTTCCAGGTCAGACCCAGCGAGACCCACTTGCGGCTCGCGTCCGGCACGCGCACGTCGCGGTGCTGGTCGGTGGTCGGGGTCTGGTCGTAGGCCAGGCCGCCACGCAGGGTCAGCGTGTCGCTCATGCGGTAGTCGGCGCCCAGCGACACGAAGGTGGTGTCTCGGTACGAGAAGTCCAGCACGCTGTCGGGCTGGTTGGAGGCGAAGTCGACGGTGACCTTGTCGAACTTGCTCCAGGCGGTGCGGGTGACGTCAGCCATCACCGTCCACTGCTCGTTGATGTCGTGGGTGAAGCTGGCGGTGGCGCTGGCCGGCAGCTTGACGGTGGCGCGGCCCTTGGTGTCGACGAAGGTCCCCGGCGCGGCGAAGGCCAGCACGGTGGCGGCGTTGCCCGGCACGGTGAAGTCGGCGTCGCCGTCGGTGATCTTGTGCTCGACCTGCGAGCGGTAGCTGAAGCCGATGTGGGTGTGCTCGTCGACGCTGAACAGGCCGCCCAGGGTGAAGCCGACCGCGGTGTTGTCGCCCTTGATGCGCGAGAAACCGTCGGCGCTGCCCGGCGCGAAGCCCGGCACGCGGCGCGAGGCCAGGACGGTGCCGAAGTCGATGGCGTTGGTCAGTTCGATGTTCAGGCGCTCGGCGAACACGGACGCGCCGAAGGACACGTACGGGTTGACGTCGTAGGAGAAGGCGAAGTTCAGGTCGATCGCCTGCAGTTCGGTCTTCACGCCGTTGTAGCGGCCGACCCAGTCGCGGTCGTATTCGGTCTTGAAGCCGAACGGCACGGTCAGCGAGGTGCCGAAGTGCATGTTGTTGTTTTCGCCGAACGGCATGTGGAAGTACGCGGCCGGAACCGGCGCGATCATGCCGGCGTCGCCGCCACGGCCGCCGGAGATCGGCTGGCCGTTGGCATAGGTGCCGCCGTTGCCCTGGTACTTGGCCGAGAACTGGATGGCGCTGACGTCGGCCTGGAACACCTTGCCGTCGAGCTGGCGCATGCCGGCCGGGTTCACGGCGATGATCGAGGCATCGCCGGGGGCGCTACCGGAGCCGGCGAAGGCGCGGCCCAGACCCTTGGCGCTGTTCTCCTTGAGCTGGAACGCGGCGCCGTGCGCCTGGCCCATGGCCAGCGCGCCGACGATGCCGACGGCCAGAGCGGTGAAACGGACGAACTGGGTTGCGTTTTGCATGGCTAGCTTTCTCCGGAAGACGAGTGTCTGTGTTCGCGCCTGCGCCTTCCCGGGCCGGACTGGTCCAGGAATGCGCGCCGGAGTCCCCTCCCGACATACGACGCCGTATGCGAGTATACCCCGCACCGTTAACTAAACAATAACGACATGATGCGTTCAGCTTCGTGTGGAGTCGGCGTGCGTTCAGCCGGATGAAGTCGTTATCGTGGCGTCCCTGGCGGTCTCCGGCTCCCCCCTTCCCTCGCATGTTCGTTTCCATCCCCTCCCGCGAACGCACCACGCTGCGCTGGGCCACGCCGTTGTTGTTCGCGGCGATGTGGCTGGCCTTCCTGTGGTCGATCAGCCGCCCCGACGAGGCGCGCGCGACCCTGTGGCTGGACTGGGGCGCGCTCTCGGCCGGGGTGGGCAGCCCGCGCGACTGGTTGGCCACGGTGCAGGACGGCAGCGTGCTGCGCCTGTTCACCGCCCTGTTCCTGCACGCCGACTGGTCGCACCTGCTCGGCAACCTGGTGTTCCTGCTGATCTTCGGCCTGCCCGCCGAGCGCGTGCTGGGGCCGTGGCGGTTCCTGCTGCTGTTCCTGGGCGGCGGGGCGATTTCCAACCTGGCCGCGGTGTTCGCGGTCGGCACCCCGGACCGGGTGATCATCGGCGCCAGCGGCGCGGTCTCGGCGCTGATCGGCACCTACCTGGCGCTGTTCCCGCGAGCCAAGCTCGGCGTGGTGCTGCCGCTGGGGCTGTTCCTGGAATTCGTGCGCGCCCCGGCCTCGCTGCTGATCGGCACCTGGGCGGCGCTGCAGGTGGTGTTCGCCTACATCGGCCCGGCCTTCGGCATGGTGGCGTGGTCGGCGCACCTGGCCGGCTTCGCCTTCGGCATGGTCTACGGGCTGTACGTGCGCGCGGCGATCGCGCGGCGGCTGCGCAAGCGCAAGGGCTTCTGAGCCGCCTGCGGCAATGGCGCCCGTATACTGCGCGCATGTTCAAGCATCTGTACAAAGTGACCTTCCTCAACCACGGCAAGGTCTACGAGCTGTATTGCCAGCACGTCGGCAGCAGCCACCTGTGGGGCTTCACCGAGATCGGCACGCTGGTGTTCGATGTGCACGACGGGCTGGTGATCGATCCCACCGAGGAACGCCTGCGCGAGGAGTTCGGCGACACCAAGACTCTGCATCTGCCGATGCAGAGCATCGTGCGCATCGAGGAAGTGGAGAAGAAGGGCCAATCGACGATCCGCGACGCGGCCACCGGCGAGAAGGTGGTCACGCCGTTCCCGATGCCCGGCAAGCCACGCTGAGCCGATGCGCATCCTGATCGCCGACGACTATCAGGATGCGGTGCGCCACCTGCCCTGCTTCGCGCGGCTGCAGGCGCACAACGTGCGGGTGCTGACCGCGCTGGCGCCCGAGCGCGAGACCTTCGTTCGCCACGCCGCCGAGGCCGAGGCGCTGGTGCTGATCCGCGAGCGCACCCGCATCGACGCCGCCCTGCTGGCGCGACTGCCGAAGCTGCGCCTGATCAGCCAGACCGGGCGTATCGGCGAGCACATCGACCTGGCCGCCTGCACCGCGCGCGGTGTGGCCGTGGCCGAAGGCGTCGGCGCGCCCGTGGCACCGGCGGAACTGACCTGGGCGCTGCTGATGGCGGCCAGCCGGCGCCTGCCCGCTTACCGCGATGCGCTGCGGGCCGGGCACTGGCAGGCCACCGGCGATGCGCAGTTGGGCCGCAGCCTGGACGGGCTGACCCTGGGCATCTGGAGTTACGGCAAGATCGGCCGCCGCGTCGCCGCCTACGGCCGCGCCTTCGGCATGCGCGTGCAGGTATGGGGGAGCGAGGACAGTTGTGCGCAGGCGCGCGCCGACGGCTTTGCGGTCGCCAGCAGCCGCGAGGCGCTGTTCGCCGAGAGCGATGTGCTCAGCCTGCATCGCCGCCTGGTCGCGGCCACCCGCCACCAGATCGGACTGGACGACCTGCTGCGGATGAAATCGGACGCGCTGCTGGTCAACACCAGCCGCGCCGAACTCATCGCGCCCGGCGCGCTGCTGGCCGCGCTGGACGCCGGCCGTCCTGGACAGGCGGCACTGGACGTGTTCGAGCAGGAACCGGTGCTGGATCCGCAGCATCCGCTGCTGCGGCATCCGCGGGTGCTGGCGACGCCGCACCTGGGCTACGTCGAACAGGGCAGCTACGACCTGTATTTCGGCACCGCCTTCGACAACGTGCTGGCCTTCGCCGCCGGCACGCCGCAGCGCCTGGCCAATCCCGAGGTCCTCACCGTCGCCGACTGAGCGGCT
>NZ_AQOI01000107.1:0-7402 GCF_000364665.1 Xanthomonas sp. SHU 199 | reverse complement strand
CGAGGCGGGCCGCCGTCGGCTCAGGTACCGGAGGCCGGCGCAGGCCCGGTCTTGTCGGAGCCGTTCTTGTCGGACTCGGGCTTGGCAGGCTCGGGCTTGGCCGGTTCCGCCGCCGGCTGCTTCGCCGGGGCGGCCTTCGGCGCCGCGCCCGCCGGCTTGTGCGCCGGCTTGGCCTTGCCCTTGCCGACCGGTGCCGCCGCAGCCGCCCGCGCCACGGCGCCAGGCTGCTTCAGTTCGGCCAGCGCCTGCGCGATCGGGCCGTCGCCCGGCAGTACGTCGCCGGCGGTATAGCCCTCGGCGCCCTCGTCGTCGCCATGCAGGTGGCCCGGCAGGGTCGCTTCGCTGTAGTCGGCGATCGCCGCCGGCTTGTCGGCATCGTCCGCGCTGGCCTCCGGATGCAGCACCACGTCGGGCACGATGCCGCTGGCCTGGATCGACTTGCCGCTGGGGGTGTAGTACCGCGCCGTGGTCAGCTTGACCGAGTCGCCGTTGTCCAGCGGCAGCACGGTCTGCACCGATCCCTTGCCGAAGGTGCGGCTGCCGACGATGCGCGCGCGCTTGTTGTCGCGCAGCGCACCGGCCAGCACTTCCGAGGCGCTGGCCGAACCGGCATCCACCAGCACCACCATCGGCGCGCCGTTGAGCAGATCGCCGGGGGTGGCGTCGAACTTGGAATCGCTGACCGAGATGCGCCCGCGGGTGCTGACGATGGTGCCCTTGTCGAGCACGTCGTCGGCCACCTGCACCGCCGCGGTCAGCAGGCCGCCCGGATTGCTGCGCAGGTCCAGCACCAGGCCGCGCAGCTTGCCGCCGGCCTGCGCCTGCAACTGCTGCAACTGCTTGTGGAAATCGGCGCCGGTGTCGGCCTGGAAGGTGCTGATGCGGATGTAGCCGTAGCCCGGTTCGAGCATGCGGCTGCGCACGCTGGCCACGCGGATGGTCTGCCGGGTCAGGGTCACGTCGAACGGCTTGGCGACCTTGTCGCGGGCGATGGTCAGTACGACCTTGCTGCCCGGCTCGCCGCGCAGCGGCTCCATCGCCTTGACCGCGCTGATCGGCTTGCCGTCGATGGCGATGATGATGTCGCCCGAGCGCAGGCCGGCGCGCGCGGCAGGCGTGTCGTCGATCGGCGACACCACCTTGAGCGTGTTGTCCGGCAGCTGCAGCAGCTCCACGCCGATGCCGTCGTAGGCGCCGCTGGTCTGCTCGTCGAAGGCTTCGGCGTCTTCCTTGCTGAAATACGTGCTGTGCGGATCCAGGTCCAGCAGCAGGCCGCGGATGGCGGACTGCATCAGCTTCTTGTCGTCGACCGGATCGACGTAGGCTTCCTTCACCGCGTTGTAGACCGCCACGTAGCGGCGGATCTCGTCCAGCGGCACCTTGGCACTGGCCGATTCGGTGGAATCCGGATCGTCGGCGCTGGCCGCCGGGGCCGTGGGCGTCTGCGCCTCGGCGCGTTGCGCCATCGACGGCAGCGGCGCCAGAGCGAGCAACAGGGCTGCGGACAGGACTACGCGCATGAAGCACTCCGATTGGGGAAGACCCGCACCGTGCACGGCGCGGTTGTCCGGATTATGCGCGAAGCCGAGCTAAATTCGCGTTGAACGCGTCGCGGCCGCGTGGCTCAGCGGCGCTGCAGCCACGACGATGGATCCACCGGCTGGCCATTGCGACGCAGTTCGAAGTACAGCGCCGGACGGCCCTGGCCGCCGGAATTGCCGACCTTGGCCACCGCATCGCCGCGCTTGACCTTGGCGCCCGCGTCGCGCAGCAGGGTGTCGTTGTGCGCGTACAGGCTCATGTAGCCGTTGCCGTGGTCCACGATCAGGATCATGCCGTAGCCGGTCATCCAGTCGGAGAACACCACCGTGCCGTCGGCGACCGCGGTGACGGTGCTGCCGGCGGGCGCGGCGATCAGCACGCCGCTGCTGGTACGCCCATCGGGCAGCCTGCCGCCGTAGCGCGCGATCAGGTCGCCCGACAGCGGCCAGCCCAGGCCACCGACCTTCAGCGGCGGTGCCGAGGCGACCACCTTGGGCGGTATCTTGCCGCCGCCACGCCCGGCCTTCGCCGCGGCCTTGGCCTGCGCCGCCTGTTCGGCCGCCTCGCGCCTGGCCGCGGCGCGGCGCGAGGCCTCGGCGCGGGCGGCGGCGGCACGCAGGTTGGCGAGCAGGGTTTCCAGCGCCTTGGCATCCTGGCCCAGCGCCTTCTCGCGTTCGCTGCGGTCCTGGTAGCGCTGGTCCAGCTCCGAGACCACGCTGGCGCGCTGCTTGCGGTCGCGCTGCAGCGCCTGGGCCTGTTCCTGCTGGCGGCGCTGGGCCTCGCTCAGTTGCTGCTTCTGTTCGACGACCTCGCGCTGCACCTGTTCCAGCGCCTGCAACTCGTGGGTCAGCGTGGCGATGCGCTGCGCGCGCTCGCGCTGCAGATAGCGGTGGTAAGCCAGCAGGCGGTTGGCATCGGCCACGCGGTCCTGCGCCAGCAACAGCTTCAGCGGCGCATTGCCGCCGATGGCATAGGCCGCCCGCAGCAGTTGCGCCAGTTCGGCGCGTTGCCGCGTCAAACCGCTGCGCAGGCCATCGCGCTTGCGCTCAAGCTCGGCCAGGGTCTGCTGGTGCCGCTGCAGCGCCTGTTGCGTCTGCGCCAGGCTGCGGCCGGTGACGGCGACCTTTTCGTCGGCCTCGCGCAACTGGCGAGCGGCGTCGCCGCGCTTGCCTTCCAGTTGCCGGCGCTCCTCGGCCACGCTCTTCAGTTCGTTGCGCACCTTCTCCAGGCGCTTTTCGGCCTCGCGCGGGTTCTGCGCCGCGGCCACCCCGGCGGTCAGCAGCCACGTCAGCGCCAGCAGGCGGCGCACAAGGCCGCGCCAGTGCACGGGCGCACGCCGCTCGGCCGCGCGGGGCGCGGCGGAATGCGATGGGACAGGCGCGGCTGCGGGCAAGCGAGGGTCCAGTGACTTCAGGCAGGTGTGGATTGTAGCGAAGCGTGTTGTGATCGCCCCACGATTGATTGCGGCCGCATCGCCGGCGCCCGGGAGGTGAAGGATGAAACGCATGCATCTGGCGGTTGTGCTGGCGCTGGCCCTGACGGCCGGCCCGGCGTTCGCGGGCGAGGGCATCAGCAAGGTCAACGGCAGCATCACCGCCGACGCCGGCAAGCAGTACGGCGATCTGGAAACGGTCAACGGCAGCATCACCGTCCAGTCTGGCGCCCAGGTGGGCAGCGTGGAAACGGTCAACGGCAGCGTCAAGGTCGCCGACGGCGCGCAGACCAAGGGCTTGTCCACGGTCAACGGCGGCATCACCCTCGGCGAGCGCGCACAGGTCGCCGGTTCCATCGAAACCGTCAACGGCGGCATCTTCGTCGACCGCGGCGGCCGCGTCGGCGGCGGCATCGAAAGCGTCAACGGCAGCATCGGCCTGGTCGCCACGCAGTTGGACAAGGGCATCGAGACGGTCAACGGCGACATCACCGTCGGCCACGATTCGCATGTCGGTGGCGGCATTTCGATCAACAAGCCCAGTTTCAGCATGTCGTTCAAGCCGACGCGCAAGCCACGGGTCATCGTCGGCCCGCGTGCGGTGGTGGACGGCCCGCTGCGCTTCGAGCGCGAAGTGACCCTGTACGTGCACCGCAGCGCCAAGACCGGGCCGATCACCGGCGCCACCGCGCTACCCTTCGACGGCGACACCGCGCCGAACAACTGAGCCGTGCCGCGACGACGCGCCCGCCCGGGCGCGTGCGGCTTGCCTATAGAATCCGGGGTTCCCTCGCCATCAGGAGCCCCCATGTCCCGCAAGCTCGTGCTGTGCCTGGCCGCAGCCGCGGCGCTGACCGCGTGCAAACGCGAAGCGCCCGCCCCAGCCGCCGACATCGCGCCACCGGCCGCGGCGCCCGCACCCGCTGCGGCGCCCACGCACGCGTTCTCCACCGGGATCGCACCGGCGGACTTCGCCGAACTGGTCAAGACGCTGTCCTCCGATGCCTTCGAAGGCCGCGGTCCGGGTACGCCTGGCGAAGACAAGACGGTCAGCTACATCCGCGACCAGATGCAGCGCATCGGCCTGCAACCGGGCAACGGCGACAGCTGGTTCCAGGACGTGGCGATGACCGAGACCACCGCGGCGCCGGGCACCATGCTCACCATCGCCCACGACGGCGCAGCGCGGCAGCTGGCCTTCGGCACCGACATGGTGGTGGGCACGCGCACCGGCCAGCCCGAGGTCAAGCTCGATGGCAGCGACATGGTCTTCGTCGGCTACGGCGTGGACGCGCCGGAGCAGAAGTGGAACGACTATGCCGGCCAGGACTGGAAGGGCAAGACCGTGGTGATGTTCGTCAACGACCCCGGCTTCCACACCGGCGATGGCAGCCTGTTCGAAGGCAAGCGCATGACCTACTACGGGCGCTGGACCTACAAGTTCGAGGAAGCCGCGCGCAAGGGCGCTGCCGCCGCATTGATCGTGCACGACACGCCCGGCGCCAGCTACGGCTGGGACGTGGTCAAGAACTCCTGGTCCGGCGCGCAGTACGACCTGCCGGCGAAGGACGATCCGGAGCCGCGCATTCCGGTGCAGGGCTGGCTCACCGCCGAGGCGGCCAAGCAGCTGTTCGCCGACGCCGGCCTGGACCTGGCGCAGGCCTACAAGGACGCCAGCAAGCGCGGCTTCAAGCCCATCCCGCTAAAGGCCAAGCTCTCGGTGGACCTGAAGAGCACCATTGCCGAAAAGACCTCGCGCAACGTGGTCGGGGTGCTGCCCGGCAGCAGCCGCGCCGACGAGGCGGTGCTGTACATGGCGCACTGGGATCACCTGGGCAAGCACGAGGGCGAGCCCGGCGACAACATCTACAACGGTGCGGTCGACAACGCCACCGGCGTGGCCGGCATCCTGGAAATCGCCGAGGCGTTCGCACACCAGCAGCCCAAGCCCGAGCGTTCCGTGGTTTTCCTGGCGGTGACGCTCGAGGAATCTGGGCTGCTCGGTTCCAAGTACTACGTGGCGCATCCGACCTTCCCGCTGAACAAGATCGCCGGCGTCATCAACCTGGATGCGATGCCGGTGGCCGGGCGCGCCAAGGACCTGGTGGTCAACGGGTTCGGCAGCTCACAGCTGGAAGACCTGCTCAAGCCGATCGCGGCCGCGCAAGGCCGCGTGCTGCACGCCGAAGACGCGCCGCAGAGCGGGTTCTACTTCCGTTCGGATCACTTCAACTTCGCCAAGGCCGGCGTGCCCGCGCTGTACATCGACGGCGGCGAAGACCTGGTCGACGGTGGCATCGAAGCAGGACGCCGTGCGGCAGCCGAGTACGCCAAGCGCTACCACACGCCAGCCGACGAGTACGACCCGGCGACCTGGAAGCTCGACGGTGTGATGGACGACCTGCAGGCGGTGTACGGCGTCGGCAAGGAACTGGCCGCCGGCGACAGCTGGCCGAACTGGTACGCGGACAATCCGTTCAAGGCCGCACGCGACAAGATGATGGGCAGGCCGACGTCGTTGCCCGCGGCCGAACCTGCCGCCGGCAAGTAGGCGGCGGCTTCCTTCGTTTCATGGCAGCGGCGCTTCGGCGCCGTTGTCGTCTCTGCCTCCCATCGGTCGCGCGGCGCACCGTGCATCGTCGCTGCCACCACCTCGTGCAGATCGCTTACCGCACGCAGTGGTGCGCGGTCGCCGGACGTCTTTCGAGCGCCTCGAATGCCGATCGGAAGCCCACGCGTAGAGCACTTCGGCCGCGACGAGAGCTACCGCTACAGAAACGCCCGGGCATGCGCTGCCCGGGCTTTCATGGGATGACGATGCCGCATGACGTGACCGCGGCGGCTGACCGCCACGGTCGCCGTCGGCTCAGGCCGCTTGCTTGGCCTGCCCCAGGCTGGCCATGTCGATGACGAAGCGATACTTCACGTCGCCCTTGAGCATGCGCTCGTAGGCCTCGTTGATCTGCGCCATCTCGATCGTTTCGATGTCGGACACGATGCCGTGCTTGGCGCAGAAATCCAGCATCTCCTGCGTCTCGCGAATGCCACCGATCAGCGAACCGGCCAACTGGCGCCGCTTCATGATCAGGTTGAACACCGTCGGCGACGGATGCGGCTCGGCCGGCGCGCCGACCAGGGTCATGGTGCCGTCGCGCTTGAGCAGGGTCAGGAACGCATCCAGATCGTGCGGGGCCGCGACGGTGTTGAGGATGAAATCGAAGCTGTTGGTGTGCGCCGCCATCTCCTCGGCATTCTTCGACACCACCACCTCGCTCGCCCCCAGGCGCAGCGCGTCCTCGCGCTTGCCGGCCGAGGTGGTGAACAGCACCACGTGCGCGCCCATCGCATGGGCAATCTTCACGCCCATGTGCCCGAGGCCGCCCAGCCCAACGATACCGACCTTCTTGCCCGGGCCGACCTTCCAGTGATTCAGCGGGGAATACGTGGTGATGCCGGCGCACAGCAGCGGCGCCACCGCCGCCAGTTGCTCGGCATCGTGGCGAATATGCAGCGTGTATTTCTCATCGACCACGATGTGATCGGAGTAGCCGCCATACGTGTTCTCGCCGCCGAACATCGGACCGTTGTAGGTGCCGACGAAGCCGTTCTCGCAGTACTGCTCCTCGCCATCGGCACAGGAAGCGCAATGCCGACAGCTGTCGACCATGCAGCCGACACCGGCAAGATCGCCGACCTTGAAGGCACTGACCTGATCGCCCACCGCGGTGATGCGACCGACGATTTCATGGCCCGGCACCGACGGGTACTGAGTGTTGTGCCACTCGTTGCGGGCGGTATGCAGATCCGAGTGGCAGACGCCACAGTAGAGGATCTCGATACTGACGTCGTGCGCACCGAGCGCACGGCGCTCGAAGGTGAACGGGGTCAGCGGCTGATCGGATGCCTTGGCGGCGTATCCATTGGCTTGGCTCATGGGGAAAGGCCTCGTGGTGGGTGAAAGGGGCCGAAGGGCGGGGCGCATGTAGAGCAATCGATGCCTACGCGGTCGCCTGAGGTGGAAAAGTCTAAGCGGCGGGGCATGAAAGGCGCGCATCGCCACATGGAACGGTGCGATGCGCGTCGTCAAAACGCCTCACCGAGTGCGGACTGGCGCACATGTTCGGCTGAACGCCAATGCACTTGACGGTGACATGTGGACGCGCTGATCGGCATTCATCGGCAAATTGCACGTGAGCGGATCTGCAATCGATGAAAAACGCGCACCAGGAAGTGCGCGTAATGCGTCCAATGACCAGTCACAGGATCGCTTACATGCTCTGTCCACTTTGGACGCAGAGTCGGTTCGATCGTGCAGTAGGCCTTGGCAGGCAGATGCTCGTAGGCCGGGTTGCCGCTTATCGACAACAGACGCCCAGGAGGCCGTGGAGGAACCAAGCCCCTCTCCCCCCGGGAGAGGGGTTGGGGTGA
>NZ_AQOI01000106.1:0-12926 GCF_000364665.1 Xanthomonas sp. SHU 199 | reverse complement strand
GCCGCCGCTGGACCGCGACGCGCTGCTCGCCGCCGGCCGCGGCGACGCGGGCCGCAGCTTCGACGCGCTGGCCGAGCAGGTCTCCGCGGACTGGCAGCAGCGCCTGGGCAACGTCGGCCTGCGCCTGCCCGACGCCAGTCTGGTGGACATGCTGCGCGCGCAGGCCGCGTACATGCTGATCAACCAGACCGGCCCGGCGATGCAGCCGGGGCCGCGCAACTACAACCGCTCCTTCATCCGCGACGGCATGGCCACCTCGGCGATCCTGCTGCGGATGGGCCAGGCGCAGGTCGCGCGCGACTACCTGCAGTGGTACAGCGACCATGCGGTGCACCCGAACGGGCTGGTCTCGCCGATCCTCAACGACGACGGCAGCGTCAACGATGGCTTCGGCTCGGACCTGGAGTACGACAGCCAGGGCGAGTACATCACCCTGGTTGCCGACGTCGCGCGGCTGGACGGCGGCCCGGAAAGCGTGCGCGCCTACCTGCCGAAGGTGAAGCTGGCGATGCAGTTCCTGCAGGAACTGCGCGAGCGCACCCTGGTGCCCGGCTACATGGCCGAGCAGCCGGCGCCGGAACGCTTCCGCGGCATCCTCGCCCCGTCGATCAGCCACGAAGGCTATTCCAGCCCCACCCACAGCTACTGGGACGACTACTGGGCGCTGAAGGGCTGGCACGACGGCGCCTGGCTGGCCGACTCGCTGGGCGATGCCGCCACCGCCGCCTGGGCGCGCGAACAGTACGCGGCGCTGCGCAGCTCGCTGGCCGCTTCCATCCGCGCCACCATGGCGTGGAAGGGCGCGGACTACATTCCCGCCGCGGCCGACCTGGGCGACGGCGATCCGACCAGCGTCTCGATCGCGCTGGATCCCACCGGCCAGCAGGACCTGCTGCCGGAGGCGGCGCTGCGCACCACCTTTGCGCGCTATCTGGAAGACGTGCGCCAGCGCAAGCAACCCAATGCGCTGTGGGCCTACACCCCGTACGAGATGCGCAACGTGCTGACCTACGTGCATCTGGACCAGCCGCAGGTGGCCGACGAACTGCTGCAGGACCTGCTGCGCGACCGCCGCCCGTTCGAATGGCAGGTGCTGGCCGAGGTGGTGCAGTCGCGGCTGCGCTTCCCGCGCTACCTGGGCGACATGCCGCATACCTGGATCGGCGCCGAGTACGCGCGCGCCCTGTTCGGCATGCTCATGCACGAGGGCGACGATGCGCTGGTGCTGCTGCCCGGCGTGCCGCCAGCCTGGCTCGCCGACGATGGCCTGGCCGTGCAGCGCCTGCCCACCGCCTACGGCACGCTCGGCCTGCGTGCGCGCCAGCGCGACGGGCGGCTGCGCGTCGAACTCGACAGCGGCCTGCGCGCAGGCACCGCCGTGCGCGTGGTCTGGCCGACGCGCACGCGGCCGACCCAGGTGCGCGTGGACGGCCGCCGGATCGACCACTACGACGCCGGCGGCGTGACCCTGTCCAAGCCGTTCCGGACCCTGGAGGCACGCTGGTGAGTCCGCCCCCCGTGCCGGCGCCGGATGCGCGCGCCAACATCACCATCAAGGACGTGGCGCGCCTGGCCAACGTCTCGGTGGCCACCGTGTCGCGCACCATGAACGGCCATCAGCACGTGGCCGAGTCGGTGCGCGCGCGCGTGCTGGAAGCCGCGCGCACCCTGCACTACGTGCCGCACCACGCCGCGCGCAGCCTGAGTAGCCGCCGCACCCACACCATCGGCGTGGTGCTGCCGGACCTGCACGGCGAGTTCTTCTCCGAACTGATCCGCGGCATCGACACGGTGGCGCGCGAGCGCGGCCTGCACCTGCTGGTGTCCAGCTACCACGGCGAGCCGGAGCAGCAGCGGCTGGCGGTGCGGCGCATGCCCGGGCGCGTCGACGGACTGCTGATCATGTCGCCGTCCCTGGCCAGCGATGCCGAGGACCCGGCCGACATGCTGCCCGGCGCGCTGCCGGCGGTGCTGATGAACTGCGCCGAGCGCATCGGCGAGGCGCAGGTGCTCAACGTGGACAACTACGGCGGCGCACGCGCCATGACCCGCCACCTGCTGGACGTGGGCCATCGCCGCATCGCCTTCATCGCCGGGCCGGACGACAACTTCGATGCGCGCGAACGCCTGCGCGGCTACCGCGACGAACTGCGCGCGCGCTGCCCGCAGGTGGCACCGCTGGTGCTGCCCGGCGCCTTCGACGAGGCCTCCGGGTACCGCGCCGGCGAAGCCCTGCTGCAGGGGCAGCGGCCGGACGTGGTGTTCGCCGCCAACGACATGATGGCGCTGGGCTGCCTGTTCGCCTTCACCCATGCCGGGCTGCGCGTGCCCGAGGACATCGCCCTGGCCGGCTTCGACGACGTGCCGATGGCACGCTACGTGCATCCGGCCCTGACGACCATGCGCGTGGACATCGCCGGCTTCGGCGCCCGCGCCATGCAACTGCTGCTCGGTGCGCTGGAGCCGCATGCCGCTCCGGTGGCGTCGGCGGCAGCGGCCAATGCGATCGCCCCGCAACTCATCGTTCGTGCCTCCAGTGCCCAGCGAGGGACCGCCATGGACTGACACCGACGCATGCAGCACCGATGTCGTTTTTTGCACCACCTAGAAGAACACAACAATGATCCCGTTGACCGCCCTGGGAGGGCTTTCGTCATGAAGAAATCGCGTTCCGCCTCCAACCTGCCCGCACGCAGCCTGCTGTGCTGCGCGCTGGCCACCTGCCTGTTCGCCACCATGCCGGCGATGGCCCAGTCCAGCAGCGCGACCCTGCGCGGCCAGGTCGCCGCCGCCCAGGCCGGCACCGAAGTCACCGTCACCAACGTCGCCACCGGCTCGGTGCGTCGCGCGCCGATCGCCGCTAACGGCAACTACACCGTGGTCGGCCTGCCGCCGGGCACCTACAAGGTCGAGGCCAACGGCGTCACCAAGACGGTGACCCTGCAGGTCGCGTCCTCGTCCACCGTCGATCTCGACGCCGGCACCGCCGCCGCTGGCGGCAACGCGACCACCCTGGACACCGTCACCGTCAGCGCGCCGCTGCTGAAGGACGTCAAGACCTCGGAAGTGGGCAACGTGGTGTCGCTGCACCAGATCCAGCAGCTGCCGCAGGCCACCCGCAACTTCCTGGAGTTCGCCGACACTGTGCCGGGCATGGTGTTCCAGATCGACGGCAACGGGAACACCAAGCTGCGCGGCGGTGCGTCCAATGCCAGCGCCGGCAACCTGTACATCGACGGCGTCGGCCAGAAGAGCTACGTCAAGGGCGGCGGCATCGCCGGCCAGAGCGACACCCAGGGCAACCCGTTCCCGCAGCTGGCGATCGGCGAGTACAAGGTCATCACCTCCAACTACAAGGCGGAGTACGGCCAGATCAGCGGCGCGGCGATCACCGCGGCCACCAAGTCCGGCACCAACGAGTTCCACGGCGAAGCCTTCTACCGTTACACCGACCAGGATCTGCGCGACAAGCGTCCCGACGAAGCGAACGGCAAGATCGATTCGCAGACCAAGGAATACGGCTTCGCCCTGGGCGGCCCGATCATCCAGGACCGCATGCACTTCTTCGTCGCCTACGAAGGCAAGGAGAACGTGGTGCCGAAGAGCGTGCAGGCGGACAACACGGCGCAGCCGTACGTCGGCCTGCTGCCGTCCAACCTGTCGAGCCAGTTCGGTGCGGCCAACATGCCGTTCACCGAGGACCTGTACTTCGGCAAGATCGATTTTGAACCGACCGATCGCGATCGCATCGAACTGAGCGGCCAGTACCGCGACGAGACCCAGACCGGCAACGTCGGCGGCACCAGCACGCCGGAACACGGCACCAACAAGATCAACAAGGACAAGCGCGCCAACATCCGTTGGCAGCACAGCGCCGACAACTGGTTCAACGAGCTGATCGTCGGTACCGAGGACTCGGAGAACAACCCGAATCCGAAGAGCATCGGCAACGGCATCGTCTACAAGTATCTGGCGCCCCGCGCCGGCTCCACCGATGTGGACGAATACACCTTCCTGGAAACCGGCTCCGCCGGCGGTCTGAACGTGCAGCGCAAGAGCCAGAAGGGCTGGTTCCTGCAGAACGACCTGACCTTCACCAGCTTCCAGTGGCATGGCGAGCACACCATCAAGATGGGCGTCAGCTACAAGGACATCAAGCTGACCTCGCAAGATGCCGCTGCGCTCAACCCGCAGTTCAGCTATGCGGTCAACAACAACGGCGTCGCCGCCACGCCGTATCGCGTGGACTACGTCGCGCCGTACAACACCCCCGGCCAGAAGGCCACGGTGGAGTCGCCGTCCAAGCAGTACGGCATCTACATCCAGGACGACTGGGCGGCGACCGACAAGCTGATGATCAACGTCGGCGTGCGTTGGGACTACGAGGACAGCCCGGCCTACACCGACTTCGTCACCTCGCAGGCCTTCGTCAACGCGTTGTACTCCAACGATCCGGCCAACCCGGGCCAGCCCTGGGCCAACCGCCTGCTGCCCAGCGGCATCAACGCCGCCGACTACATCAGCACCGGTCGCAACCGCAAGAACTTCAAGGATGGCTGGGCACCGCGCCTGGGCTTCTCCTACGACTTCTTCGGCGACGAGAGCTCGGTGCTGCACGGTGGCGCCGGCCGCTCCTACGATCGCAACCTGTTCGAACAGCTGGCGCTGGAAACCAGCAAGGCCGCGCTGTCGCCGGTCGCGGTGTACTTCCAGAACCCGGCCACCGGCCAGTGCTACCGCAGCGACCGCGTCTGCACCGCGTGGGATCCGCGCTACCTCAATGGCGTTGACCAGTTGAACACCATCCCCGGCGTCAGTGGCAGCGCCGAACTGTTCATGTTCAACAACCACCTGAAGACGCCGTACAGCGACCAGTACAGCATCGGCATCACCAACCAGGTCGGCGACTGGCAGACCGACGTGACCTTCCAGCGCGTGCTCAGCTACGACGGCTTCGCGATGTCGCTGATCAACCGCTACCCGGATGGTTCCTACTTCCAGAACGGCAGCGCCCCGTGGGGCCAGCCGGTGCCGGGCTACCAGAACACGATCCTGGGCATGAATGGCCTGGAGCAGCGCAGCAGCCAGGTGCTGCTGTCGGCCGACAAGCCGTACACCAAGGAATCGGGCTGGGGTCTGACCCTGTCGTACACCCACACCAGCGCGCGTCAGAACCGCAACATCGACGAGCCGTACGCGTTCGACAAGGCGACCATCCACGACTATCCGTTCGTGAAGTCCGATGCCGTGTCGGCGCACCGCTTCGTCGCCTCCGGCTCGATCGACGGTCCGTGGGGCCTGACCTTCGGCGCTAAGGTGGTGCTGGCGACGCCGGAGCCGATCAACACCATCGCCTGCTACGGCCACATCGATGCGGATGGCGCGACCTGCCAGCAGGTGGCGGCGGTGCCGCCGGGCAGCGGCAAGTTCCTGGTCGGCGGCAAGATCTGGGGCTACCGCACGGTCGACTTCCAGGCGACCAAGGACTTCACCGTGTACAACGACTTCAAGTTGACCGCGCGCGTGAACCTGCTCAACGCCTTCAACTTCAAGAACTACGCGTCGTACTCGTACAACGATTTCGGCTCCGATGGCCGTTTCGATCCGAACATCACCATCAACAAGACCGGCGACATCATGTACGTGCCGCGGACGGTGACCTTCGAGATCGGCGCCAAGTTCTGATCCACCGCATGGCCCACGCGCGTGCCCGACCGGCGCGCGTGGGGTTTCAACGGACGGGGCCGCGTGGCCCCGTCCGCGTTTGCGGTCGCCTCTTTCCTCGGTACAGGACCCTGCACGCATGATCGCCGCCCCTCTCCGCAACCTGGTCATCGTCGGCGGCGGCACCGCCGGCTGGATGGCCGCTGCCGCGCTGGCGCGTGTGCTGGGCCCCGACTACCGCATCACCTTGATCGAGTCCGAGCAGATCGGCATCGTCGGCGTCGGCGAGGCCACCGTGCCGCACATCAAGGCCTTCAACAACCTGCTCGGCATCAACGAGGCCGAGTTCGTGCGCCACACCCAGGGCAGCTTCAAGCTCGGCATCGAGTTCGCCGACTGGCAGCGCCCGGGCACGTCCTACGTGCACGGCTTCGGCACCGAGATCGGGCATCCGCTCGGGTTGCTGCCGTTCCAGCAGTACTGGTTCAAGCAGGCGCTGGCCGGCAAGGCCAGGCCGCTGGGCGCCTACACGCTCAACACCGTCGCCGCCAAGCGCGACCGCTTCATGACTTCGGCCACCGACGTGCCGCCGAATTCGCCGCTGGCCAACATCGCCTACGCCTACCATTTCGATGCGGCGCTGTATGCGGGCTTCCTGCGCCGCTATGCCGAGCAGCGCGGGGTGACCCGGCGCGAGGGCATCGTCGAGGAGGTGCAGCTGCATCCGGAATCGGGCGACGTGCGCGCGGTGCGCCTGGCGTCGGGCGAGGCGATCGCCGGCGACCTGTTCATCGATTGCTCCGGCTTCCGCGGCCTGCTGATCGAGCAGGCGCTGCACACCGGCTACCACGATTTCAGCCATTGGCTGCCGTGCGACCGTGCGCTGGCGGTGCCTTGCGCCAAGGTCGGCCCGCCCACGCCGTACACCCGCGCTACCGCGCGCGCGGCCGGCTGGCAGTGGCGCATCCCGCTGCAGCACCGCACCGGCAACGGCTACGTGTACTGCAGTGCGCACATCAGCGACGACGAGGCCGCGGCCACGCTGCTGGCGAACCTCGACGGCCCGGCGCTGGCCGATCCGCGGCCGCTGCGCTTCGTCACCGGCCGCCGCAAGCAGGTGTGGAACCGCAACGTGATCGCGCTGGGCCTGGCCAGCGGCTTCATGGAGCCGCTGGAATCGACCAGCATCCACCTGGTCCAGTCCGGCATCTCCAAGCTGCTGGAGCTGTTCCCGCGCGAGGGCATCAGCCCGGTGCTGGTGCGGCGCTACAACGAGCGCATCGCCTTCGAGTTCGACCGCATCCGCGACTTCCTGCTGCTGCACTACCACGCCACCGAGCGCGACGACAGCGCGTTCTGGCGGCACTGCCGTAGCATGCCGATCACCCCGGAACTGCAGGAGACGCTGGCGCTGTTCCGCGACAGCGGTCGCTTCTACCGCAACGGCGAGGAAATGTTCGCCGAGATCAGCTGGGTGCAGGTGATGGTGGGGCAGGGCATCCTGCCGCGCGCCTACCATCCGCTGGTGGACCAGGTGCCGCAGGCCGACCTGGAGCGCTTCATGGCCAGCGTCGAGCAGACGATCGGCCATTGCGCCGACGCGATGCCGCCGCACCAGGCCTTCATCGACCGCTATTGCGCGGCCAGGCCTGTGTGAGCACGGCCGGCGCCGCGCGGGCACAAAAAAAGAGGCCACGCGCACCAGGCGCGGGCCTCTTCAAATCCGACCGAAGCCGGAGAACGGTATGGCACATCTCCGGCAGAGCCGGACGCTGGGCATGCTACCGGCACGCCGAAGCTAAAGCAATGCTTTAGAAGTTGCTTTCTAAGTCATTGATTTGAAATCAACTGACAGCGCCGCCGGCCAATGTCAGCGCGATCTCCCGCTGGATCGCCTCGGCGGCAGCACGCGGATCGGCCGCCTGGCGGATCGGCCGGCCGACCACGATCGCGTCGGCGCCGTCGGCGAAGGCCTGGGCCACGCCCACCGTACGCTGCTGGTCGTCGCCGACCGGGCCGCCCGGGCGGATGCCGGGGCAGACGATGGAGAAGCCGGCGCCGGTGGCGCGGCGGATCGGTGCCGCTTCCTGGCCGGACGCGATCACGCCGTCGATGCCGGCCGCCTGCGCGGCCAGCGCGCGCTCCACCACCACGTCTTCCGGCGCGCGGTCGATGCCCATCGATGCCAGGTCGGCGCGGCCCATCGAGGTCAGCACGGTCACCGCCAGCAGGCGCATGTCGCTGCCGTTGGCCTCGGCCGCGGCCTGCATCATCGCCGGGTGCCAGCCGTGGATGGTGCAGTAGTCCACCGGCCACTGCGACAGCCGCCGGATCACCCCGCCCACCGTGGCCGGGATGTCGAAGAACTTCAGGTCCACGAACACCCGCTTGCCGCGTTCGGCCAGCGTGTCCAGCACGTCGAAGTATTCGCCGGAGGCGAGCAGTTCCATGCCGATCTTGTAGAACGCCACCGCATCGCCGAGCCGCTCGATCCACTCCAGCGCCTCGCTGCGCCCGGGCACGTCGAGGGCGAAGATCAGGCGCTCGTGCGGCGCCAGCGCCAGCGGCGCGCGACTCACTGCGCCAGCTCCAGCGCCTGCACCTTGGCCTGGTGGCGGGCGGCACGCGACTGGGTGAAGTCGTTGTTGAACAGTGCCGGCTCCCAGGACCCGTAGCTGGGGTTGGGCAGCATCCACCAGCGCTCGCCGAACCAGTCGTGGTACTGCTGCAGCAACTGCGCGCGGCCCTCCGGGGTGTTGGCCACCACCTGCGCGAAGTCGCCGAGCTGGTCGCCGAACTGCATCAGCACGCGGTACTGCTGGCCGACCAGCTTGCGCCGGCAGTTCTTCTCCGAGCCGTTCTGCTCGCAATCCTTGACCACCGTGCCCAGGCCCAGCAGCACGCTGTTGTCGGCCACCGGCAGGCCGGCGCTGCGCAGGTTGGCCAGGGTCGCGTCGGTCAGGTGCACCGCGCGGTTGGTCACGTACAGCACGGTGATGCCCTTGGCGGTGGCGGCCTTGGCGAAATCGACCACGCCGGGGATCGGCTTGGCCTTCTTCTCGGCGACCCACTGGTCCCAGGTGACCTCGTCGTATTCCTTGCCGTTGCGGATCAGCCGCGCCTGGTACGGCGAGTTGTCCAGCACTGTTTCGTCCACGTCCATCACCACCGCTGGCTTCAACCCGGCGGCGGCGTTGCCGCGCTCCTCCGGCACCAGCGCGTCCCAGTTCGGCTCCTTGAGCGCCGCATCCAGGCGGTCGGCGGCGGCGCGATAGGTCTGCTCGGCCAGGGCCTGGTACTCGGCCGAGCGCTGCATCCACAGCACTGCGTTGAGGTTGTCGTCGGCGGCGCCCGGCGTGGTAGCTGCGGGCGTGGCGGCAGCTGCAGGGGCGGCCGGCTTGGCGGTGGGGTCGGCGACCTGCGCCTGCGGCTTGCAGGCGGACAGGGCGAGCACGGCGCAGGCCAGTGCGGTGCGGGCGATCGGCGTCATCGGGTGTGGAAACCTGGGCAAATGAACCGCGGATTTTAGCCGGTTGCGATGACAGGCGCGGCGCGCGGTGGCGCAGGCGGGCTGCCGCGCTCAGGGCGCGAACGTCAGTTCGTGCAGGTCCGGGGCGAGCACCGCCTCGATGGGGTCGGCATCGTCGTGGCCGGCATAGGCGCTGAAGCGGATGCGCAGGCGGCCGTCGCGCACGGCGTAGGGCGTCAGGTCCTCGAGGTGGAGTGCGTCCAGGTCGATGTTGTCCAAGCAACTGGACACCGGTATCCGCGCCAGGATCGAAGGCGCCCCGTGCAGGTCGACCACGGTCAGCGCCATCTCCGCACCGGCGCCGCAGTAGCCGTGTCCATCCCCGGGCGAAGACCGGCGCACGGACAGGTACAGCAGGCGGTCGCGCGCCAGATACGGCTGCAACCGGGTCGGCAGCAGGCGGATGGCGCGTTCGGCGCCGATCCGCTCCGGTGCGTAGGCGCGCGGAATGGTCTCCAGCACGGCGGGTGTGCGTCCGGGCAGCTGGAGCACCACACGGCCCGCGCGATAGGCCAGATGCAGCAGGCCGCGGCGTGGATCGCAGACGTCGGTATCGGACGGCACGGCCGATGCCGCGCGGCAGTCCGTCGGTGTCGGCGTCGCGGCGCTGGGGGCGGGCACGGCGCCGGGCGCAGCGGGCGAGGCCAGGGCCAGCAGGAGGAGGAGCGGCAGCATGCGAGCCCTTCGAGGTGTGAGCCAAGAGTGTGGCAGCCGCCGTGGATCGCGCGCCAGTTGTGACGTAAGTCCTTTGCGAGGGTGATGAAATTCTCGCAAGCGCCTGTTTTGCAGGGAATTTACCGACAGCGTGTCGGGAGCCTCCCGATGCCGCCGCGCTGTGGTTTCCACCACACTTCCAAGTATGGAAAACCGCGCGACGCGGCGCCTGGTGCGCTGCGACGCGATCGCGCCTGCACCGCAGGCAAACGCGGGAAGCGTCACAGGGGACGTCGCAGTGGATCGCCGGAGAAAAGGAGCTTCTCGCATTGTGCTGGCTGCGTGCCTGTTCGCCAGCGTGCCCATGGCGCAGGCGCAGGACCCGCCGAGCACGCTCGACCGCCAGGAACAACTGCGCCAGGCCGAGCAGGTCCAGCGTCAGCAGGAGCAGGACCGGCAGGCGCCGTTCGTGGGCCCGCGCGAGACCGAAGCCCCGGCGGACATGCGCAGCATCGCCTTGCCGACCGAAGCGCTGTGCTTCCCGATCCAGCGCGTCCGCCTCAGCGGCGGCGGTCCCGACGCGGCGCGCTTTTCCTGGCTGTGGCAGTCGCTGCGTCGCTACGAAGGTCGCTGCATCGGCACGGCCGGCATCGACCTGATCCGCCGCCGCGCGCTGGACCAACTGGTCGCGCGCGGCTTCGTCACCACCCGCCTCGGCGTGCCCGCGCAGGACCTGTCCCGCGGTGAGCTGCGCTTCGAACTGCTGCCCGGGCGCCTGCGCCAGGTGCGGGTGCAGTCGGCGGACGGCCGTGTGTTCTGGCGCGGTGCGCTGCCGCTGCGGCCGGGCGACGTGCTCGACCTGCGCGCGATCGAGCAGGGCGTGGAGCAGTTCAAGCGGGTGCCGTCGCAGGACGCCAAGATCGATATCGCCCCGGGCGAGCAGCCCGGCGAGTCGGACCTGCTGATCACCGTGCAGCGCAGTCGGCGCTGGCGCGCGGTGCTCAATGCCGACGATTCGGGCGTGCAGGCGACCGGGCGCTACCAGGGCGGCGTCGATTTCGCCCTGGATGCACCGCTGGGCATCAACGACCTGCTCTCGATCGGCTACAACCACGACCTGGTGGACGATGGCGCCGCGCGCGGCACCCGCGGCAACAGCCTGTCCTACAGCGTGCCGTGGGGCTGGTGGACCTTGTCGCTGTCGCTGTCGTCGTATCGCTACCACCAGCAGGTGGACGGCTTTCGCCAGAGCTTCCAGTCCAGCGGCAGCTCCGACAGCGCGCAACTGGATCTGCAGCGGGTGATCCACCGCACCGGTACCAGCAAGACCACGCTGGGCATGGTGGTGGCCAAGCGCGCCGCACGCAGCTACCTGGACGGTGTGGAGATCGGCATCCAGCGCCGCCACACCACCAGCGCCGAGCTCTACCTCAGCCATCGCCATTACCTGGGCAAGCTGCAGCTGGACACGCGCCTTGGGCACCGCCGCGGCACCCCGTGGTTCGACGGGCAATGGACCGGCTACGACCCGGCGGTGGGCTTCCCCGGCTACCGCTACGGCGTCACCACGCTGGATGTCAGCGCCGGTCTGCCGTTCGCGCTGGGCCCGGTGGCGATGAGCTGGGACAGCAGCCTGCATGCGCAGACGTCCCCGCAACTGCTGCTGGGTTCGGAATTCATCACCCTGGGTGGGCGCTACAGCGTGCGCGGCTTCGACGGCGAACGCACCCTTGGCGCCGAGCGCGGCGCGTACTGGCGCAACAGCCTCAACCTGCCGGTGCAGCGCCTGGGCATCACCCCGTACCTGGGCGTGGATGCCGGCCGCATCGCCGGGCCCAGCGCCGCCGGCCTGGCCGGGCGCAGCCTGGTCGGCGGTTTCGTCGGCGTGCGTGGCGCGCGCGGCGGGCTCAGCTGGGATGGCTTCGCCGGCTGGGACCTGCACGCACCGCGCGACTTCCACAGCGCGCAGCCGGCCTACGGCGTGCGCCTGATCTACCAGTTCTGACACGTCCTGCCGCCGGCCGGCGGCAGGCAACGCGATGGGTTTTGCCGCGGTGTGCGGCACGAGAGAGACGACGATGCACATGGACCGTACCGACGACCGCCGCCACTGCCTGCTCGAGCCGCTCAAGCGCGGCCTGGCCGCGCTGCTGTGCTGCACCGTCACCTGGACCTCGCTGCCGCTGTACGCGCAGGTCGCACCGGTCGCCAATCCGGACGGGCGCCAGCCCGGCCAGCAGGCCGCCGCCAACGGCGTGCCGGTGGTCGACATCGTCGCCCCCAATGCGCGCGGCGTCTCGCACAACCGCTATTCGCGCTTCGACGTCGGCAGCAACGGCCTGATCCTCAACAACAGCGCGCAGATCTCCAAGACCGAACTGGGCGGCTACATCGCCGGCAACGACAACCTGAAGAACAGCGGCGCGGCCACGCTGATCCTCAACGAAGTCACCTCCACCACCAGCCGCCTGCAGGGCTATACCGAGATCGCCGGGGCCAAGGCGCAGCTGGTGATCGCCAACCCCAACGGCATCGTCTGCGACGGCTGCGGCTTCCTCAACACCTCGCGCGTCACCCTGGCCACCGGCACGCCGCTGCTCGGCGCCGATGGCGCCTTGAACGGTTTCTCCATCACCGGCGGCGCGCTGAGCGTCGGCAGCAACGGCCTGGATGCGTACAACGTGGACCGCCTGGATCTGCTGTCGCGGCAGTTGAGCGTGGGCGGTTCGGTGTGGGCCAAGGATCTGCTGGCCAGCGCCGGTGCGCAGCGCATCGGCTACGACGGCATGCTGCTGGACGTGCTGCCGGGCAGCGACGGCGCACCACCGGCGATCGGCATCGACGTGGCGTACCTGGGCGGCATGTACGCCGACCGCATCCGCCTGATCGCCACCGAGGCCGGTGTGGGCGTGGTCAGCCGCGGCACCCTGTCCGCGCAGAGCGGCAGCCTGCAGATCGACAGCGCCGGCCAGCTGAGCCTGGCCGGCACCGCGGTGGCCCGCGACGACGTCGACCTGCGCGCGGCCGGCGCGCTGAGCCAGCAGGGCGTGCTCGGCTCGCAGCAGGCCGGCGTGCGCCT
>NZ_AQOI01000105.1:0-18060 GCF_000364665.1 Xanthomonas sp. SHU 199 | reverse complement strand
CCCCCGGGAGCCGCATTCGCTAGTGGCGGGAGCCACGGGTAGCGGAAAGTCGGTGCTGATTCAAGCCTTGCTTCTGGACATCGCAGCGACCAACCACAAAGAGTTAGCGCAGATCATCTTAATCGACCCCAAGATGGGCGTTGACTACGCTCCTTTGGCAGACTTGCCGCACATGCGCGACGAGATCGTCACTACTAAGGAGAAAGCCAGCGAAGTTCTCGAAGCGTTGGTGCAGGAAATGGAGGATCGCTACCGTGCATTCGCTAAAGCCCGCGCGCGCGACCTTCCTACCTACAACTCCAAGGTTTCGGCAGAAGATCGCTTGCCGATGGTGTTCCTGATTCACGATGAGTTCGCAGACTGGATGCTCGATGACGCCTATAAGGGCGCTGTGGGCGCGGCTGTACAGCGCTTAGGCGTGAAGGCTCGTGCGGCCGGCATCCACTTGATCTTTGCTGCCCAGCGCCCCGACAAGGATGTGATGCCGATGCAGCTTCGCGAAAACTTGGGAAACCGCCTGATCTTGAAGGTATCCAGCGAGGCGACTTCCAAGATCGCGCTCGACCGGCCTGGAGCCGAACTGCTGCTAGGCCGTGGGCACTTGGCAGCCAAGCTCAATGGTGAGCAGGGTCTAGTCTTCGCGCAGGCTCCGTTCCTGTCCGATCAGGATATCGAAGCTGCAGTGGCTGCAATCGCCACTGGCGCGGAACGGGAGGCACTCGATGAAGGTTGAAGAAGCGGCGGACACGATAGCCAAATTTTTCAACGACTTGATCGGCGCGTGGGTGCCCGGCACTGTCTTGGCGGTCGGCTTGGTGCTAGTGCATCTAGGCCCGGTTCAACTGCAATCGATATTTAAGCTCGGCGATAAGATCACGGCGTCCCTCACATTCGCCGGTGTCCTCTTCGCGATCGGGCACACATTGCTTGCTCTTCATGAGCAGATAGTAAAGAAGCTGCTCACCAGTTTCGGGCTCGCCACGCCCTTCGATGAGGCCGGGGCAAAGATGCGGCAGTCTTATGAGTTGTTCGTCGAGCTAGTCAAAGCCCAGCAGGCAGGGGCTGGCGCGAATAACTGGGAGTACAAAGACCTGCGGAGCATGGCCCTCTCGGTTTCAACAGAGGCTGCCTCGTTGGGCCGTAGGTTCATGTTCATCTCGCTGCTTTGCAATGGCGTGGGGACTGCTCTAGCGATCCTTGCGTTGGACTTTGCAGCGTGCACCTTGCTCTTTCCCCAGTTGCTTTTTGCTTACGATCACGCTGCCCCTTGGCTCATTCAGGCAATTTTGCTCTTGGGCACTGCGTTAGTGCTGTTCAAGCACGGCGAAGTATTCTACAGCCGCGCGATGACGACTCCCTTTCCGGTCGCGGCCGCCGAGCTGAAGTTCAAGAGGGGCGCCAATGCTAATTCAACCGTCCCTTAGAAAAATCTATCTGGCTGGCGGATTCAGATCGAATTGGCAGGCTCAAGTTGCGGAACGACTAGCTGGAGCGTTTCAGCTGCTCGACCCTAGCACACACAACATCCAGGATCCTGCCGAGTACACGCGATGGGACTTGGAGGCCGTTCGCCAATCCGACATCGTTTTGGCGAACATGGAGGCCTCCAATCCTGGCGGCTATTCGCTGGCGCTGGAAGTCGGATTTGCGAAGGCCTTAGGCAAGAGGATCTTCATGGTCGATCAGGTCGAAGATCCGTTGGTGAAGCACTACTTTGAAATGGTCCGCCAATGCTCCGAGCGCGCTTTCCCGACGCTCGACGAGGCTCTCGATCATCTGTTGTTGTTGGACTAGGCAGAGTCTCGATGTCTGCCTACAAAAACTAGGAATGGCGTCCCACTTGATCCGTAGGCCGGTTACCTCTTGATCGAGCGCGGTGGCGAAAGATCGGCCAAATTCATCTCACTCTTTGCGATATCGACGCGATAGGCTGGGTGCTCACGACAGTGGGATCATCTTAAGTGTTTGATTTAATTGCGGATATTTTGTGGCCGGCAGGATTGATGCAGACGGCCTCAACTGGACGACTTGTCCAGCGCGAGGTAGCCACTGGCGGACGTCGCCAGTTAGAATGCCTCATGGCTATCGCTCGACTACCGGACAAGCTCCAATTCTCAGGGCATGAGACCTTTCCGCTGCGACAGCTCTGGCTTCGCAAGGCTTATTTCGCTGTTGCCGAGGACACCTCAGGCAACGTCTTCGGTGAAGAAGCGGCCATCCGGCGCTTTGGCGTAGGCAAGAACATGGTGTCGGCGATCCGGCATTGGGCGCTTGCGTCCGGGGTGCTCGAAGAAGGTGCAGGCAACACCTTGCAGACAGCGCCGCTCGGCGAGATGCTCTTCGGCAAGCATGCAGTAGACCCCTACCTTGAACGGCCCGCCACCGCGTGGCTTGTGCATTGGATGTTGGCAGGTATGGCTGCGCGCTCCACGACGTGGTATTGGGTCTTCAACCGCATCACGTCGCAAAGCTTTGATCGCGACGTGATCGTGCTCGCCTTGTCTCAGGTGGTGAGCGAGAAACGCAGTCGGGTCTCACTGATTACACTCAAACGCGACGTTGAAGTGTGTCTGCGTTGTTACCTCACACGACGGGACGGGAAGGAAGTGGACGATGCCGCTGAGCCACTGCTGGCCGAGCTGTCATTGATCACAGAAGGACCCTCGGGCACTTTCCAGTTCCGTCGCGGACCCAAGCCAAATTTGCCCGATGCTTTGTTCGCTTTCGCGTTGAGTCAATTCTGGGATCGCTGGGAGGAGGCGACCGGCTCATCGCAGAACACGCTGTCATTTGAAGCCATCGCGCACGACTTCGGCTCGCCGGGACGGGTCTTTAAGCTGGATGAAGCTTCGGTCGCAGAGCGACTGATGAGCCTGGAAGAAGTGTCAGATGGTGCGATGGTCTGGACGGACAGCGCAGGCTTGCGTCAAATCAGTCGTCCTAATGGTCGTTTGGACCCGCGCTCCGCTATGAAGTTGCTGCGGAGGGCTTATGCGCGCTGACCTGGCATCACAGGTTCGTGTTAAAGCGAAATTTCAGCGCTCGGTGCGGTTGGATGCGGACTTTGACCAATCGGACGCCTTAGACGGCTACGTCTTGCAGGCAAGCCCACGTCATGCGCTGGAAGTAGTGGCAAAGCATGTTGCCCAGACTCAGCAACGGGCTTTCACCTGGACGGGTCCCTATGGCGGCGGCAAGTCCTCCCTAGCTTTGGCTCTGGCAGCGCTTGCGGGTGGCGATATATCTGGGCGCCGCAAAGCTAAGGAGATCCTTCTGGTCCATCCCAACGAGCCGATCGCCCATGTCTTTGGCAGCCGAAAGCCTTGGTTGGTCCTTCCCGTGGTAGGTCGCCGCGCGTCGGTGGAAGACGCGATCGGCGATGCGCTGGACACGCATGCGCCCGTGCGTGGTCGACGCCCCATGCGCGATGGTCGGCGCGACATCATTGCTGAGCTGGCGCGACGCGCAGAGACAGGTGAGCACGGCGGTGTGCTGCTAATCCTCGATGAACTGGGTAAGTTCTTGGAAGCAGCGGCTTCAACGGGGGACGACATCTTCTTCTATCAGGAACTCGCCGAAGCTGCGAGCCGAAGCAATGGCAGGTTCGTTGTAGTGGGTGTACTCCACCAATCCTTTGAACAATATGCCTCTAGGTTTGGACGGGAAGTGCGCGAAGAATGGGCCAAGGTTCAGGGCCGCTATGTCGATATCCCGATTGTAGCTGGCACTGATGAAGTTCTGGATCTGATTGGGCGCGCGATCGAGACAAAAGTGGCGCATCCAAAATCGCAGCGAGTGTCCAAGCACATTGCCGCTTCCATCCAGCGCCGCCGCCCCTCTTCACCGACCAATCTTGCTGAGGCTCTGGATAAGTGCTGGCCGCTGCATCCAGTCACGGCCGCGTTGTTGGGACCAAGCTCGCGTCGCAAGTTCGGCCAGAACGAGCGTAGTGTTTTTGGCTTTCTTACTTCCGCTGAACCTCTTGGATTTCGCGATTTCCTAGCTGGTGGGGAATGGGATGTCCCTGAGGTCTACTACACCCCCGCGATGTTTTGGAATTACCTGCGGGCCAACCTCGAAAGCGCAATTTTGAATTCACCTGACGGACATCGTTGGGCGATTACTGCCGAGGCGGTTGAGCGCGTCGAAGCGCGTTTTGATGAGCCGCATGTCTCACTAGTGAAAACTGCTGGGCTGATCGAGTTGTTCCGTAATGGGTCCGGTGTCTCGGCTGAAACGGACGTCCTGGCCGACTGTGTGCTTGGTTGGACCAGAAAGGAAGTTGAAAGCGCGCTGAATGATTTGGCCCGAGCGAGTGTGCTCATCTACCGCAAGCATACGGGCGCTTGGGGCGTATTTGCGGGTAGCGATTTCGACATCGAGGCATCGGTCTCTGCAGCACTACAAACGATTGGCTCAGTTGACTTTGAGCAGCTCAAAGCCATAGCTCCGCTTCCTGCGGTTTCGGCTCGTCGTCACTACGTTGACACGGGCACTCTCAGGTGGTTTGAGCGAGAAGTTGTGCCGGCTTCTGACGCAAAACGTCGCATGCCGGATCGTAAGAGTGCCGCGCGGGTAGGTCGGTTCGTGCTGCTCCTGCCCACGGCTGAGATGTCCGATGCCAAGGCTGACAAGCTTGCGGCAGAGCTCTCGCAGCAAGCCGATAGTGGAGAGGTCATTTTCTACGGCGTTCCACATGGCCAGAGCGGCATCATGGAGCGTGCCGCAGAGTTGGCGGCATTGGAGTACGTAGCCAAGAACAAGCCTGAGCTGGAAGGCGACTCGGTGGCTCGGCGTGAAGTTGAGGCACGCCTGCGGCAAGTGCGATCAGACCTGGCCGGCGACCTGTCCGAGGCATTTGGAGACGCGCACTGGTATTGTGCTGGTCGTCGCTTCAAATCGGATGCTTCGCACGGACTATCGCCACTGGCTAGTGCAGTGTGCGGTGAGGCATTCGGGGGAACCCCGGTTATCCACAGCGAGTTGGTCAACCGTGATGCACTCTCGTCCAGCGCAGCCAAGGCGCAACGGAACTTGCTCCACCGCATGCTGAATTTCGGTTCCGAAGCGCGGCTGGGATATGAAGGCTTTCCAGCGGATGCAGGTCTTTACTACACTATCGTGGCTGAACTTGGTATGCACGCCAAGGTGGGCGCGAATTGGGGGTTCCATTCGCCTGACCGGAACAAGGGCCCACGTTCGGAGTCGCTTGTTGCGCTCTGGGCGGCCACTACTGAAATGCTTGAACAGGCAAGTGATGCCGTCTCGCTTGCTGATGTATATGCGCTATGGCGCAAGGCGCCCTTTGGTTTAAAGCATGGCGTGATGCCCATCATTGCACTGAGCTTCTTGCTTGCCAATCGCAGCCGAGTTGCAGTCTATGTGGAAGGTACATTCACGGCCGAGCTGACCGATGCCAACGTGGATGAGTGGTTGCAAGATCCTAAGCGCATTTCCTGGAAATGGGTGCGGGTAGATGCTTCCGCAAAGCGTTTGCTTGGACGGCTTGCTGATCAGCTGGAAGTTGCTGTGGGTCGTCCCGTATCGGCTGATCCTTTGGACTCGGCGCGCGCACTAGTATCCCAGGCCCTTGCGTTGCCCGCCTGGACACAGCGCACTGCACGGGTGTCGGAGCGCGCGCGCGCGGTCCGCACGCTGCTGTTGCGCGCCTCCGACCCGATCAAGGTCATCTTCTCGGACTTGCCCGAGATGCTGGGGACACACGATGCCGATTTACTCGTGTCGCGCATCGGCGAAGTGGTGAAGGAGTTGGAAGGTGCCTATCCGACATCGCTACGTGCTTTGGAAGGACAGTTGTTCGCCGCCCTTGATCACCAGGGCGATTTCAAGCGGTTGGCGCAACGCGCTTTGGTCGTGCAAGGCATCACAGGAAATTTCCAGCTTGATGCGTTTGCAAGCCGCTTGAAGACCTATAACGGCACGTTGCCTGACATCGAAGGCATGATTTCGCTTGCCGTGAGCAAGCCACCTATGGGCTTCACCGATCACGATCTGGATGGCGCTGTTATTCAGCTTGCCAAGTGGGCGTTCGAATTTCGCCAGGTAGAAGCACTTGCCATGGTCCAAGGGCGCGATGCGTCCCGTCAAGCACTTGCCGTAGTCTTCGGTGGCGGCCAAACCGTGTCGCATGTGTTCGACGTGAGTGTGCAGGAGAAGAAGGTGGTCTCGGCTTTAGCCAAGCGTCTTTTGGAAGCATCGGGCGGCAAGATCAAGCCTGATATCTTTTTGGCGGCTTTGGTGGAGGCGGGCACAGAGCTGCTTCGGCAGCGGGAAGGTAGTGATGACTGAGCGGCACGTATTGGGCTTGTCAGGTGGAAAGGACAGTGCCGCTTTGGCTGTCTATATGCGACTACATCACCCTGAACTGGACATCCAATACTTTTTCACCGACACCGGCAAGGAACTCAAAGAGGTCCACGAGTTTCTGGGGAAGCTAGAAGGGTTCCTTGGGCGTCCTATTCAGCGCCTTAACCCCGATAGAGACTTTGACTTCTGGTTGCGCGAATATGGAAATTTCCTACCCTCTCCCCGCACTCGCTGGTGTACAAGGCAGCTAAAACTGGCGCCGTTTCGGGAATGGATCAAGCCTTGGCTAGCTGCGGGCGACACAGTACATAGCTATGTTGCTATACGTGCGGATGAGGCCCATCGCGAGGGTTATGATTCAGCGCACGAAAACCTAACGGTACATCTGCCATTTCGTACCGCGGCGGTAGACCATGCGGGCGTCCTTGAGCTCCTGGACGGCGCGGGCATTGGGTTGCCTCGCTATTACGACTGGCGTTCTCGTAGTGGCTGCACCTTTTGTTTTTTCCAGCAAAAGATCGAATGGGTTAGGCTTAAAGAGCGGCATCCAGAGGCGTTTGAAGAAGCCAAGCGATATGAGAAGAATGCCTTAGAGCATGGTTCACCGTTCACTTGGAGCGACAGCGAGTCGCTGACTGAGTTGGAACGGCCTGAGCGCATCGCGGCTATCAAGAATGAGCATGAGCGACGAAGGGCGCGGGCAAGAGCGCGGGTGAAGCCAAATCCGCTGCGGCCTGCTGGATGTCAGCCCGAGGGCTTGGAGTTTGAAGAAGCGTTCTCGGCTAGCAAGGCTTGCTTGGTATGCCACAAGTAGGTCCCTAATTAGAGAAGTTCATCTGGAGGCAATGTGAGCGGCCGACGTCCTCTGTATCTCGATCACAATGCAAGCACGCCTCCTCGCCCCGAAGTTGTGGACGCGATGCTGCCCTGGCTTCGAGAGCAGCACGCCAACCCACATTCGGATCACATCCACGGACGCTTAGCTGCGAGGGCAGTCGAGCAAGCCGGACACTCGGTCGCTCGGCTCATTGGGGCATCGCCGGAGGAGATCATCTTCACCTCCGGGGCGACGGAGGCAAGCAATCTTGCCTTGCAAGGCTATCTACGTGGGCGCGCAGACGTGGGCGCACTCATTTACAGCGCAATAGAGCATCCTTGCGTCAGAGAAGTCGCGATCGCCCTGAGTGAGCTTGGCGCGCGGGTTCAGGAGGTCGAGGTCGACCGTCAAGGACACATCGATCCTTTGGCGATTGGCCAGGCGATTATGCTCGCGGGACGGGTGCGTTCGCTGGTATCAGTGATTCACGCCAACAATGAAATAGGCACGGTCCAAGCGATTGCGCCACTAGCCGCCGCTGCGCATGCGCATGGTGCGCTGTTCCACTTGGACGTCAGCCAGAGCTTGGCCTGGCTCGACATCGACGTGAGCGAGGGGATAGACCTCGCCACGCTCTCCTCACACAAGATCGGTGGGCCAGCAGGTATCGGAGCGCTGTTTGTGGCCGATGGTTTGAAGAATGAGCTGACTCCACTTATTCATGGCGGTGGTCAGCAAGGTGGACTACGCTCAGGAACCATTCCGGTCTTCCTAGCAGTGGGCTTTGGCGCGGCGTGCGACTTGGTGTCCGTTGAACGAGCCAGGCGCATTCTAGCGGCAGAGCGTGCTGCTAACGCGTTCACACGTGTACTGACAGATGGCGGAGTGACTTTCGAGATCATGGGATCAACACGGAGCAGCCTACCGGGGCTTAGGAGCATCCGTTTTCCTGGCACCGAGGCGCGCGATCTCCTAGATCGCCTGCAAACTGAACTGTCTGCATCGCCCTCATCGGCATGTGCCTCTGGTGACTTCAAAGCGTCTCATGTGCTTAGGGCAATTGGCATGAATGAGGTAGAGGCGATGCAGGTCATTCGCTTTGGGTTTAGCAGCACTACTTCGGTTCAAGATGCTGAGATAGCCGCACAGCATGTCAGCAGCGCTTTGATGTCTACGTCTAGGGCCGAATCCATTGTGATCTAGCCGTGTGCCCTGGCGGCAACGAACGGTCGATGTCGTGGGTCTTATCAGCGTGCAGTTTGCCTGGCTAACGTTGTGGGTGCCCTGGCTTGCCGGCGATCGGCGGCCGGGCGGCCAGTGTGGCCGGCTGCAGAGCCATTGCGTCGACCAGCTGCAGCACCAGGAAGCATCGCTGGGCATTCCTGCGGCCGCAGCTAGGCCGCTTGTTCGATGTCGGCGGCGCTGGCCAGCTCGGCGATCAGGCGGCTCCAGGCTGGTACAGATGCCGGCATTCAACGTACGCCAAGGGGGATAGCAGTCGCGGTCACAAACTGCTGCACCTTTCTGGGCAGCGGCGACCTGCAAATCCACCGCGCCAATCAGTTGCAGGACAGCTAAGGTAGCGCAGACGCGTCAATCCAGCTGCCGCGGCCAGGCTGCATGCTCGACGCCGACGGCTTGGCCACTCGGTGAGGTAAAGAGGGGCGCCAGCTGCGGCACCAAGATATCACCCCTTCCCTTTCTTAGGTAAAGCTATAGGCGCCAACACCCCCTAAGGACTAGTGCGAGCACAGCTGGAGTTAGACAATGCCCTGAGTCAGGGCCAACTGTGAACTTATGTTGTTGATATAAAAGGACTTTTTTCTAGAAAACTAAAGTTGAACTAATTTTCGACTAAACCTGATTGCGGGGCAACAAAAAAGAGGGTATGCTTCTTTCCGTCACCGACCTTCCTGCAAGAAGTTACATCGGTGACAAACCGAAACCATAGCCCTCTGAGGAGGATAGTAACATGTCCAAAGAAAGTCGTGAACAGGCCTACCGCATCAAAGAACTTGAGCGGAAAGTGAAAGGACTTCAACAGCAGGTTGGCATCATCAACTCTGTCAGCAACGCTCGCCACAAATCTGCCGAAAAACGCATCCGGGATCTGGAAATCAAGGATGCGGTTGCCCGCGGAGCCCCTCAGAAGGATGTGGCAAAGATCTTTTGCATCAGTGCTGGTCGTGTCAGCCAGATCGTCAAAAAGGTCGCCTGACGCAGCTTGATTCAGAGAAACCCGGCTTAGGCCGGGTTTTTTGTTTTTGACAGAAGTTGCAATTGATAGAGTTGGCGGCCGATGCGACCTGTAGCAGGATGGCCATGCGTGCCCACGATAGTTGCAGCGCATGGCCATGCAGCTCAGTGCCGACGTGGACCGTGGCAATCCGCATGCCGAGGACTTGCATTCCGACGATCAAGCCTGAGTCTTCCGTTCAATGGCGGCGTTGCACTCACGTCACGGGTGATAGATGTCCAGCCACCAGCTGCAGCACTAGGTCGGGCAAGGCAGGATAGTGTGGCCACCCTGCAGGTCCACTGCGCCGACCAGATGCAGCGCCAGGGAAGTGCGGGCTGGGCATTTCAGCAGCCTCGGCCGGTCGTGTGCTCGATGCCGGCGTGGCTGGCCGGCTCGGCGATCAGACAGCTACAGCGTCCAGGTTGGCTCGGCTCAGATCCAGCTTGTCGGCTCGCCGCAATTGGGCCAGCAGGACTCGATGCAAGCGACGCCAGACGCTGGCGGCCCGCCAGTCTCGCAACCGGGGCCAACAGGTCATGCCGCTGCCGTAGCCCAATTCCAGAGGCAGTTCTTCCCATGGATGCCAGTACGCAGGACATAGACGATGCCGTTGAGAGTTTGCTGATCGCTCACGCAATGCAGCACTCCTTTGGGCGAGGGCTTTACTGACGGGACTAGCGGTTCGATGCGCTTCCACAGCGTGGCGGGGACATCCTTGCGACGAGCCATGCCGCCAATTTTGCCACCTGCAAATCTGTGTTCAACTAGGTGTTGTTAGCGACTCTAAGCCCCGTGGATGCTGTAAAGGAGGGCAGGTTAGATCAGGCACCTGGTCGCCTGTTAGATGCGGGGCGTCGCTCCAGCGAAATCCCCCAAACCCACTTTCTCACAAAGCCTGGGGCGGCTAGGCTGAGAAAGATACGAGACGTAGGCGCTTGGCTTTCAATCCTTGCTAGAGCTTCATGCCCACTTGGTGGTGGTTTGACCGAGAGTCTCCAAGCTAGGAATTAAGTTCTCGGCGTAATTTCAGCCTCTAACAGACGTATGACGCACTCAGAATATATGCTAGTACCCATTAGGATCATCGCCGCCACCAGTTGGAAGCGCGCGGGAAACTCGGCGCTGCGCGCCGCGCGCGACACGGTCACCTGGCCCGATTCCAGCGGCTCGCGCAGCACTTCCAGCGCATGCCGGTTCCACTCCGGCAGTTCGTCCAGGAACAGCACGCCGTGGTGCGCCAGCGAGATCTCGCCCGGGCGCGGATGAGTGCCGCCGCCGACCAGCGACACCGCGCTGGCGGTGTGGTGCGGTGCGCGGTAGGGGCGTTGCCGCCAGCGCGCCGGGTCCACACCGCGGCCGCTGACTGAAGCGATGGCAGCGCTCTCCAGGGCCTCGGCTTCACTGGCCTCGGGCAGGATCCCGGGCAGGCGCGAGGCCAGCAGGGTCTTGCCGCAGCCGGGGCTGCCGATCAGCAACAGGTGGTGATGCCCGGCCGCGGCGATCTCCAGGGCGCGCCGCGCCTGCGCCTGGCCGCGCACGTCGCTCAGGTCGGGAAAGGGCGCGGCGACCGTGGGCGGCGCGGTGGCCGCGGGCAGGGTCTTGCTGCCGTTGAGCAATCCACAGACTTCCAGCAGGGTGCGTGCGGTGTAGGCCTGCACGTGTTGCGCCAGTGCGGCCTCGGCGCCGTTGTCGGCCGGGACGATCAGGGTGCGCCCAGCCTGGGCGGCGGCCAGTGCGGCCGGCAGGACGCCGTCGACCGGGCGCAGTTCGCCGGTCAAGGCCAGTTCACCGAGGAATTCGTACTGGCCGAGCACCTGCGGGTCGAGCTGGCCGGCGGCGGCGAGGATGCCCAGCGCGATCGGCAGGTCGAAGCGACCGCCCTCCTTGGGCAGGTCGGCCGGCGCCAGGTTGACGGTGATCCGCCGTGCCGGAAATTCGTACTGCGCGCAGAGCAGGGCGGCGCGGACGCGATCGCGCGACTCGCGTACCGCCGCCTCGGGCAGGCCGACGATCTGCGTGGTCGGCAGGCCGCCGGACAGATGGACTTCGACCCGAACCGGAGGCGCAAGCACCCCCGCGCGGGCACGGCTGTGCACCAGCGCCAGGCTCATGGTGGCGGGTGGATCAGGCGGTGGGGCTGGGCGACTGCCCGCTGCGTGCCGCTTCCAGCGCGGCGACGCTGCGCTCCAGCGCTTCGAGCTTCTCGCGGGTGCGCAGCAGCACTGCGCGCTGCACTTCGAATTCCTCGCGGGTGACCAGGTCGAGCTTGCCCAGCCCGGCCTGCAGCGCGCTCTTGAAGGTGCTCTGCAGTTCGTCGCGGGACTGGCGCAGGCCCGGCGGCACCAGATCGCTGAGGCGGCGGGCGAGGTCGTCGAGATGGTTGAGGTCGATCATGGCTGTGCTCCGGCAGGTGGCGTCAGACTGCGGTATCCGGCGGGTCGGGACCATCGGGATCGGACGCGGCGCGCTGTCGGAAAATTCCGGCGTTGGGGGCGCGCGGCCATTGAACCCGACGGCCGTCGATCGCGCAACCGCGCTATCCTGAGGCCATTGTGATTGGAGAACGCCGCATGAAGATGATCATGGCCGTGATCAAGCCGTTCAAGCTCGACGACGTGCGCGAGGCGCTCGCCGCGCAGGGCGTGGCCGGCATCACCGTCACCGAGGTCAAGGGCTTCGGCCGGCAGAAGGGCCACACCGAGCTGTATCGCGGCGCCGAGTACGTGGTCGATTTCCTGCCCAAGGTGAAACTGGAAGTGGCGGTCAGCGAGGACCAGGTCGAGCGCGTGGTCGAGGCCATCGTCAAGGCCGCCGCCACCGGCAAGATCGGCGACGGCAAGGTGTTCGTCTACGACCTGGGCACGGTGGTGCGGATCCGCACCGGCGAACTGGACGCGGACGCGCTGTAACGCAGTCACCGCGCCTGCATCGCCGTGGCATGGACGGTGTCGTGTAGGAGCGGTTTCAGCCGCGATGGGCGTTCCCGATAGAACCTGTCGCGGCTGAAACCGCCCCTACAGGCGTGGCGGGCCAGTTGGATAGGTCAGGCACGCTGCGCGTCAGCCGGCGACTCAGACGCCGCCGTAGCCGCGGCCGAGGGTGAGCCAGAACGTCGCAACCACCACCACCGCCACGACGACCGTGGCGCGGCTGGACGGTAGCGGCAGTGGCGCGCGCGACCGGCGCGACAGCGCGATGACCACCAGGCCGATCGGTGCCAACAGGCCTTCCTGCGCCGCCTCGCGCAGTGCCGGCAGCACCGGCCCGGCATGGAACAGCACGCTCACGCAGGCCACCGTGCCGGCAGTGGCGTAGGCCGCCAGCATTGGCCTGCCTTTCGGCAGCCACGGGGCGATGGCGCGCAGCACCTGCAGATACAGCCAGGCACCGGCCAGTCCCATCCCCAGCCGCCAGACCCAGGCCGGCTGCAGGGCGAGATCGCGCAGGACGAAGGCGAGGTCCCCGTCATTGGTGACCGCGGAGAACAGCAGGTAGCCGGCGCCCCACAGTCCGTTGAAGGCGGCGATCAGCGCGAGCGCCAGGCGCGGCGTGTCCGCGCGACGGCGGCGTGCCGCCAGGATGCAGGCTGCGGCCACGCATAGATTCGCCAGCGGGCCGGCGGCATCGACGAAGGGGCGCCCGGGCTGGCAGCGGAAGTACACCGACGTGAGCCAGCGGACGGTGCCGCCGCTGCCCAGGCAGGCCAGGCCATGGCCCACCGCTTCGTGGGCGACGCAGGCGACGACGAAGCCGATCGCGGCCAGCGCGCACAGGGTCCACGGCGACGTCGTCTGGGAGCGCATGGCAGGCTCGCGGTGTGTGCGATGGAGGCCGGCGCATCGTCGCACGCGCGGGCCATGGCGTGCGGCATCGTTTGGCGCCTACAGCGCGCGATCGCGGCAACCGGCGAGGCGATGCCATGCGCGATGCAGCGCGCCTGTCGATGCGGATGCGCACGCGTTGGGGGCCGGCCTTGCCGAGGGCCCCGACAGCGCCGGCGCTCCGCGGCATCGGCGCACGTCAGGCGCGCGCCGATGCCGACGGAGGACGGTGCCTTAGCCGCCCAGCGCCTCGGCCACGAACGGCGGCAGCACCTGGGTGCCGGTGTGCAGGTGCGCGCTGTAGTAGCGGGTGGCGAACGGCTTGGCCGCGGCGTCGTCCTGGCGGAAGTCGAAGCCGCCCTGCTTGCGCGCCATGGTCACGCTCCACCAGCCGGTCGGGTAGCACGGCTGCGGGAACGGCACGGTGTGGAAGCTGGCGAAGCCGGCCTTGCCCATTTCCGTGCGCATTTCCTTGATCAGGTCCAGCAGCGCCAGCGGCGACTCGGACTGCTGCACCAGGATGCCGTCGTCCTTCAGCGCCTTGAAGCAACTCTCGTAGAAGGCCTTGTTGAACAGGCCTTCGGCCGGGCCGACCGGGTCGGTGGAGTCGACGATGACGATGTCCACGCTGCCGGCCGGGCAGTTGGCCATGTAGGCCACGCCGTCGTCGAACAGCAACTCGGCGCGCGGGTCGTTGTTGGAGTCGCACAGTTCCGGGAAGTACTTCTCGGCCATGCGCGTGACCTGCTCGTCGATGTCGCACTGGGTGGCGCTTTCCACGCCCGGGTGCTTGAGCACTTCGCGCAGGGTGCCGCAGTCGCCGCCGCCGATGATCACCACGCGCTTGGGCGCGGCGTGGGTGAACAGCGCCGGGTGGCTGATCATCTCGTGGTAGAAGAAGTTGTCGCGCGTGGTCAGCATCACCGCGCCGTCGATCACCATCAGCTTGCCCCAGTCGGTGGTGTCGTAGATCTCGATCTTCTGGAACGGCGACTGCACCTCGTCCAGCTTGCCGGTGATGCGGTAGCCGATGGCCGAGCCGGTGGGCTGGAAGTGTTCGATGTACCAGTTGTCGTTGGCGCTCATGGAATGTCCTAGGAAAGCAAAAAGAATGCAGCGTTTCCTTCTCCCCCGGGAGAAGGTGGCGCGAAGCGCCGGATGAGGGTCGGGCGCAGCCTCATGCAGCCAAGCCACGCGACGCTGTTACCGTACCTCGCCGGATGAGGGTCGGGCGCAGCCTCATGCAGCCAGGTCACACGAGGCTGTTACGACACCTCCCCGGATGAGGGCCGGGCGCAGCACGTGCAGCCAAGCTACCCGATGCTGTCGCCGCACCCTCCGGACGCGGCCCCGCGCACTCAAGCCACACCAGGCGCCCGCGAACCCGGCCCGGCTCCACCAGGAGCCGAGGGCGTCGGAACGGCGCGGATTGTAACGGACCCCACGCGTAGCAGGGGTTACAATCCACGCCCTTTTTCCCTCAGCCGAGCCGCCACGATGAGCGATTGGTCCCTCGACCAAGCCCGCAAGACCTACTCGATCCCGCACTGGGCCGACGGGTACTTCGACGTGGACGCGGCCGGCCGGGTGGTGGTGCGGCCGCAGGGCGCCGACGGCGTGGCGATCGCGCTGCCGGAGGTGGTGGACGCCGCGCGCGCGGCCGGGGCCAAGCTGCCGATGCTGGTGCGCTTCCCGGACATCCTCGGCGAGCGCCTGGGCAAGCTGCAGGCCGCTTTCGCCCAGGCCCAGGCCGACTGGGACTACAGCGGCGGCTACACCGCCGTGTACCCGATCAAGGTCAACCAGCACCGCGGCGTGGCCGGCACCCTGGCCAGCCACCAGGGCGAGGGCTTCGGCCTGGAGGCGGGCAGCAAGCCGGAACTGATGGCGGTGCTGGCGCTGTCGCGGCCGGGCGGGCTGATCGTGTGCAACGGCTACAAGGACCGCGAGTACATCCGTCTGGCGCTGATCGGGCGCAAGCTCGGGCTGCAGACCTTCATCGTCATCGAGAAGCCGTCGGAGCTGAAGCTGGTGCTGGAGGAGGCGCGCGCGCTGGACGTGAAGCCGGGCCTGGGCGTGCGCATGCGCCTGGCCTCGCTGGGCGCGGGCAAGTGGCAGAACAGCGGTGGCGACAAGGCCAAGTTCGGGCTGTCGCCGCGGCAGGTGCTGGACCTGTGGAAGACCCTGCGCGACACCGAATACGCCGACGCGCTGAACCTGCTGCACTTCCACATGGGGTCGCAGATCTCCAACGTGCGCGACATCGCCAACGGCATGCGCGAGGCCACCCGCTACTTCGTCGAGCTGTCCAAGCTGGGCGCGAAGATCAGCCACGTCGACGTCGGCGGCGGCCTGGGCATCGACTACGAAGGCACCCGCTCGCGCAGCTATTGCTCGATCAACTACGGCCTGCATTCCTACGCCAGCAACATCGTGCAGCCGCTGGCCAGCGCCTGCGAAGAGCACGGCCTGGCGCCGCCGCGCATCGTCACCGAGTGCGGGCGCGCGATGACCGCGCACCACGCCGTGCTGATCGCCAACGTGTCCGAGGTGGAGCAGGCGCCGGAAGGCCGCGTGCCCGACGCGCACGATGACGAACCGGCGGCGATCCGCCACCTGCGCGAGATCCATGCCGAACTGGACCAGCGCCCGGCGGTGGAACTGTTCCAGGAGGCGCAGCATTTCCATGCCGAAGGCCTCAGCGGCTACGCCCTGGGCCAGATCGACCTGACCCATCGCGCGCGCATCGACGACCTGTTCTACGCCATCGCCCATGGCGTGCGGGCGCGGCTCAGCCATGAGGAAAAGAGCCACCGTCCGGTGCTGGACGAGCTCAACGAGCGTCTGGTCGACAAGTACTTCGTCAACTTCAGCGTGTTCGAATCGATTCCCGACGTGTGGGCGATCGACCAGGTGTTCCCGATCGTGCCGATCGAGCGCCTGAACGAGGCGCCGGCGCGGCGCGGCGTGGTCTGCGACATGACCTGCGATTCCGACGGCATGGTCAAGACCTACGTCGAGAACGAAAGCCTGGACAGCTCGCTGCCGCTGCACGCGCTGCGCCCGGGCGAGAGCTACCGCATCGGCTTCTTCCTGGTCGGCGCCTACCAGGAGATCCTCGGCGACATCCACAACCTGTTCGGCGACACCGACGCGGTGGAAGTGGCGGTGGACGGCGACGGCTACCGCATCGCCCAGCAGCGCCGCGGCGACACCACCGACGTGATGCTGGACTACGTCGGCTACCGCCTGGACGACCTGCGCGCCGCCTACGCCGAACGCGTCGCCGCCGCTCAGTTGCCGGCCGCGCAGGCCACGGAACTGGCCGATGCGCTCGAGGCCGGCCTGACCGGCTACACCTACCTGTCGGACGAACCGCTGGGCTGACAGCGCGCGACCCACGCAAGCCCCTCTCCCCCCGGGAGAGGGGTTGGGGTGAGGGTACGCCCGTGCACGCAATCTTGGGGTTGGCCGCCTGGCGCCGCGGCTTGCATCTTCCAGGCGCGATCGCTTGGGCGTCGATAGACGGCTGCTGCCGCAACCGGCGATGCAACCAGTAAGCTGCGCGCTCCCCACCGCCACCGTCCCACGATGCGCTATCCCGGCCTCGACCTGCTGCGCGCCACCGCCATCGTCTGGGTGATGTTGTTCCACTCCTTCGTGGTCGGCGGGCTGGGCCCGGATTGGGAGTGGCTGTCGCGCGATGGCTGGATGGGCGTGGACCTGTTCTTCGTGCTCAGCGGCTTTTTGATCGGCGGCCAGGTACTGGCGCCGCTGGCCCGCGGCGAGCGGCTGCGCTACGGCGAGTTCTACCGGCGGCGCGCCTACCGCATCCTGCCGGCGTACGCAGTGGTGCTGGCGTTGTACCTGGCATGGCCCGGCTTCCGCGAAGCGCCCGGGATCGCGCCGTGGTGGCTGTTCGCCAGTTTCACCCTCAACCTGGGCATCGACTACGCCAACCAGCAGGCGTTCTCGCATGCCTGGTCGCTGTGCGTGGAAGAGCACTTCTACCTGGTGTTTCCGCTGCTGGCGGCGTGGCTGCTGCGGCGGCCATCGGCGCCGCGTTTCGTGGCGCTGTGCGTGGCCGTGGTGCTGGCCGGCATCGCCCTGCGCAGTGCGATCTGGATGCACGACAGCGCGCTGGATCGCATCGGTGCCGGGCTGCAGCGCAACTGGTTCATCGAGGATCTCTACTACCCCACCTGGAACCGCCTGGACGGCCTGCTGGCGGGAGTGGCGCTGGCGGTGCTGAAGACCTTCCGGCCGCAGCACTGGCAGCGGCTGCAGCGTCACGCCAGCGTCGTGGCGCTTGCCGGCATCGTGGTCTGTGCGCTGGCGATGTGGCTGTTCCGCGACCGCACCGGCCTGCTCGGCAATACCATCGGCTGGCCGGTGCTGTCGTTGGGACTGGCGCTGCTGGTCGGCGCCGGCGCCTCCACCCAGGGATGGCTGGGGCGCTGCCGAGTGCCGGGCGCGGCCTGGCTGGCCGCGGTGTCCTACAGCCTGTACCTGAGCCACAAGGCGGCGTTCCATCTGACCCAGGCGTGGTTCGGCGCGCTGCTGGACGGGCGTGGCCCGCTCGCCTTCGCCGTCTATGCCGGCATGGCGCTGCTGTTCGCGGCTGTCCTGCACTACGCGGTGGAGCAGCCGTTCCTGCGCCTGCGCGAGCGGCGCGGCGCTCCGGCTGTCGCGACCGCGCATGGTTGAACGCAAGGTTTCCGAGACCGTGACCAGCGGCGGCGCCACATGCTCGCCGGCGTCCTGATCGCCAGGAGGATGCCCTGCAAGGGCGGCAAGTAAGCGCGCGGGGCGCCTCAGCCATCCCCGACCAGCGCTGCATGCGCCGCCTGCAGGCG
>NZ_AQOI01000104.1:0-3757 GCF_000364665.1 Xanthomonas sp. SHU 199 | reverse complement strand
CCCCCCCCAGCCGCGCCACCGCCGGCGGCGGCACGGCGGCCGCGCGATGCAGGCTCAGCCCTAGCGCCGGCAACGCGGGCAGGCCGCCGGCGCCGGGCGAGAGCAGGGCCAGTCCGGCCGGCACCCCGGCGGGGGTGCGCAGGGTGATGCCCAATCCGGCGCGGACCGCCGCCCATACGCCGCCGAGGCTGGCGCTGGTGAAGGCGATGCGCCATGGGATGCCGGCGCGGTCCAGGGCGGTGGTCGCGGCCGTGCGCAGCAGGCAGGGGGCTTCCAGCATCACCAATGGCAATGGCGCCGCGCCGCTCCAGTCGGCCACGTCCGGCGCGCTGCGGTCGCCTGCGGCGATCCAGCGCAGCGGCCACGCCGCTTGCGCCTGCCGATGCGCCGAGGCCGCGCCGGAGCCCCAGGCCAGGGCCAGATCCAGGTGCCCGGCCTCCACCCGCGCCAGCAGTTCCTGGTGGCGGGCGATGCGCGCTTCGATCCGCACCCGCGGGTGGGCGCGGGCGAAACGCCCGAGCACGTCCGGCAGCATGTGCTCGCCGAAGTCCTCCTGCAGCCCCAGCCGCACCCAGCCTTGCAGCGCCGTGTCCTGCAGGGCCACGACCGCCTCGTCGTTGAGCTCAAGCAGCCGCCGCGCGTAGCCCAGCAAGGCTTCGCCGGCCTCGGTCAGGGCCAGGCCGCGGCCCTGGCGGCGCAGCACCGGCTGCCCGGCCTGCTCCTCCAGCTTCTTCAGCTGTGCGCTGATTGCCGAGGTGGAGCGCCCGCGGCGCTCGGCCGCCTTGGCGAAGCTGCCCAACTCCACGCCGGCGACGAAGCTGCGCAGCGCGTCGAGGTCGAAGGTGGTGGGGCGCATCGTTCGATCCTGATTTTCCGGACGGTCGTTTCGATATTTTCCGATTTTTCGAAAGGTTGTGCGCGACTAGGCTGTGCCCGTTCCCCCTGCGAGACCTTCCGATGTCCGACCCATCCACGCCGTTTCCTTCCCCGCAGGCCGCGTTCGGCGACATCGCGCCGGCCTTCGCCCGCCTCACCGACGAGGTGCTGTTCGCCGAGGTGTGGCAGCGCCCGGGGCTGTCGCCGCGCGAACGCAGCCTGATCACGCTGGTCGCGCTGTATCGGCTGGAGCAGTTGCCGTTTCACCTGGCCCGCGCATTGGACAACGGCCTGGACCGCGACACCCTGGCCGAGGCCATCACCCACCTGGCGTTCTACGCCGGCTGGCCGTGTGCGGCGTCCGCGCTGCCGTTGCTGCGCACCGCTGCCGCGGCGCGGCCGGCCATGACGGAGATGCGCTGATGCCGTACGCCCGTATCTCGCTGCTGCGCGGCCACGCGCCCACCTACCTGCGTGCGCTGTCGGCCAGCCTTTACCAGGCCATGCACGACGCCTTCGAGGTGCCGGCCGGCGACTGCTTCCAGGTCATCCATCAGCACGACCCGGACGAACTGGTGTTCGACCGCCATTACCTGGGCGGGCCGCGCTCGGACCGTTTCGTGCTGATCGCCATCACCGCCGGCCGCGAACGCAGCGCTGCCTGCAAGCAGGCGTTCTATCGGCGCCTGGTCGAGCTGCTGGCGATCGCGCCTGGAATTCCGCCGGAGGACGTGATGGTCACCATCGTCACCACCGCGGCGCAGGACTGGTCGTTCGGCGGCGGCCGCGCCGGCATCACGGCCCGCGGAGTGCCGGCATGATCGCCATGCAATACAGCATCGCGTTGCCGGCGGACTACGACATGGCGATCATCCGCCGCCGCATCGCCGACAAAGGCCCGTTGCTCGACACGCTGCCGGGGCTGCAGTTCAAGGCCTACCTGGTCGCTGATCGCAGCGATCCACTGCTGCCCGGCCGGCAGAACCTGTATGCGCCGTTCTATCTGTGGCGCGATGCGGTGGCGATGCACGCGTTCCTCGCCGGCCCCGCGTTCGCCGCGCTGTGCGAGGCCTTCGGACGCCCGACCGTGCAGGCGTGGATGGTCGGAACGGCATGGACGTCCGCGGCGCTGCGCTCGGCGCGCTACGCCACCCGCGCGCTTCCGGCGCCAGTGCCAGCCTGCGGAAGCGAGACCGCCGACATGGACGTGCCTGACGAACGCGTGCTGGCCACGGTGTGCGGCTACGAACCGCAGGGATGGACGCGGCTGCGTTTTCATCTGTGGCGCGATCTGCCGCCGGAAGACGCCGCCGCGCACTGCTATGCCGTGCATCACCTCAGCGCGCCCGGCGTGACCGACGCCGCCGGGTGAGCCGGTGGCGTTGGATGCTCAGTACATGTTCTTCTTGTAGTCGGCCTGCAGTCCTTTGCGCACCACGCCGGGCACCGAGACCGCCGCGCGCATCAGGGTGGCCTGTGCGCCGCGCGCGCCGCTGAGCCGGACGTGGTCGCGGAAGATCGCCGGCGGGTCCAGGTCGTGTGCGATGGCGACGGGCGGCCAACGGTCGAAGCGACCGAGCGCGCGGCTGTGCGTCTCTTCGAGGAGCGCCGGCAGCACCCGCACCGCCAGATGCGGAACGCGTCCATCGACGGCGAGCGCGTTGCGGATCGCCTCGTCGGTACTGGGGCGGGCGAGCCCTTCGATGCACACGCAGCGTGCGCTGCCGGGGCGCAGTGCCAGCAGCGCGAGTTGCGGCCGCGCCAGCAGATTGCCCAGGCTGTCGACGCGGCGATTGCCCGGCCGGTCGGCGAACCACCAGGCGTCGCGGTGGGCTTGCAGCAAGGCCCCGGCGCGATCGCCGCGCGGACTGACATCGACGCGGCCCTCGGCATCGGCGGTGGCCAGGATCAGCAGTCGGCAACTGGCGAGCAATCCTTCCGGCGTCTCCGGCGGCGTGGCGCTGGTCTGTGCCTCCGCGTGCCACCAGTCGGCGCGCAGCAGGGCCTTGGCGCAGTGCAGATAGCATTCCTCGACGGCAACGAACACGCGCGTGCCGTCGTCGCCGGCGATGCGGCCATTGATCCGCAGGGTTTCGCCTAATCCGGGCACCAGGAACAGCGAACCGAAGCCGGCGCCGACGTGCGCGTGAACCGTGTCCAGTGCCTGCAGCGGGATCGACAGCAAATGCGGCGTATCGCCGCGCGCGAAGCCGGGTGCACCGCTGCCCGCACTCAATGCCAGGCGTTGGCCGGCGACGCCGGCGAACAGCAAGGGGCTGGCGGCCAGCCAGCGCAGCGCATGCGCGTCCAGGTGGTCGATCACCTTCAGGTCGCGCGGACCGGGCAGGCGGCCCACGCAATCCTGCAGCTGCGCCGCATCGGTGACGAAGTCGGTCATGGCGATGTCTCCCGGAAGCGGAAGACGCCGTGGTCGAGCGAAGCGGGAGAGGTCATCGCAAAGCACTCCTGTGAACGAGCGGGAGGCTTGCGCGAAGGCTGGCGACGCATGGAACCGTACCACAGCGCGGCGGACGCCGCGTCCGGCGACTTACGGTCGTCCTTGGCCAGGCAACACCGTGACAGCGCACCTCTCATCTCCCGGGTGTCCGTTAGGAGCGGCTTCAGCCGCGACAGGGGCGTTCCCGGTGAAGCCCGTCGCGGCTGAAGCCGCTCCTATGCAGCACGCTTTGGCGGATGCAGGTGATGCGAGGTGCCCTACAGCCGCAGTTCGAACCCGAGGTAGGCCGAACGCCCGGGCGCTGGCGAGAACATCGCCTGATTGTTGCCACCCCAGAAGAAGCTGTCGTACCAGACGTAGGCGTAGCGAGCGTCGGTGAGGTTCTTGACCTGCAGGTCGAGGCTGGTGCGCGGACCGAGCTGA
>NZ_AQOI01000103.1:0-492 GCF_000364665.1 Xanthomonas sp. SHU 199 | reverse complement strand
CGTCGATGTAGTAGTCGCCTTGCGCGCGCGCCTGCACGCCCAAGGTCCAGCGCGCATCGGGCCGGTAGTCGACGCCGGCGTTGCTGATGTAGCGCGGCACCGAGAACACCTCGCGGCCGCGCAGCGATTCGCCCGAGGCGTTGTAGGCGCTGACCACCTTGGCCTCCTGCAGCGCCTGCGACAGCCACAGCGTCCAGTGCTCGCCCAGTTGCGTGCTCAGTTGCAGGTCCACGCCCTGGCGCCGGGTCTGGCCCAGGCCCACGGTGGTGCCGGAGCTGACGTTGTTGGCCACCTCGTCGGTGGCGTCCTGGCGCCAGACCGCCACCCGCGCCTCGGTGCCGGCGGCTGGCTGCAGTTTCAGGCCCAGTTCCTTGCCGGTGTTGATCGACGGCCGCACGCCCGGCTGGCCCGGCGTCAGGTAGGCCGGGGCGGTGGAACCGGTGAGGATCTGGAAGGTGCGGCCCCAGTTCGCATAGACGCTCAGCTGCGGGC
>NZ_AQOI01000102.1:0-5242 GCF_000364665.1 Xanthomonas sp. SHU 199 | reverse complement strand
GGGCTGGTCGATCCAGCCGTAGCGCTGCAGCGGCGCGTGCACGCCGCCGGGCAGCGTGGTGTCGCCGGAAAAGCGGTCGACGCGGAACGCCGGCACGATCTTCAGCGCGGCGGTCGGCTGCAACACCGCCTGCAGGTACAGGCCGAGGTTGTCCAGCGTGTAGCGGTCGTCGTTCTGCACGCGCGCCGGCGCGCTCCAGAAATCGGTCGGTACCGCGTAGGCATAGCGGTAGCGGCGATAGCGGTTGTTCTGGTGCTCGGCGTTGAGGCCGCCTTCCAGGCTCAGCAGGTCGCTGGCCTGCCAGGTGACGGTGCTGAGCAGGCCGGTCTGGGTCTCGTCCCATTGCCGGCGCTGCCGCGGTGCGTTGCCGATCGGGTAGGGGGTGAAGGTGACGCGGCGTTCCTCGTCGTAGCGGTTGACGTACAGCGTGTTGCGCAGCTGCACACCGTCGCCGAGCTTGAAGTCGGCATGCACGCTGGCCTGGCGCAGGGTGCGCTCGCCGCCGTCATTGGCATTCTGTGGCGGCGACTGGTCGCGGTCGTCGTCCCATTGCGCGGCGGTGAGGAAGCCGGGCGCATCGGCCTTCAGATGGTAGGCGCGGGCGATCAGGCCGATGCGCGCGGTGTCGTCGTCGTCGCCGTAGAACCACTTGCCGCCGAGGGTGTACTTGCGCGCGCTGTCGTGCGCGCGCTCGCCCTGCGTGGCCTGGGCGCCGAAGAAATAGTTCTGCGCCAGGCCGCCGGCCTCATGGCCGACGGCGTATTGCAGCGCGCGCGTGGCGAAGCTGCCGTAACTCAGCCGCAGGTCCTGGTAGTCGCCGCCCTGGCGGGTGGCGATGTTGAGGTTGCCGCCGATGTTGTGAAGGCCGTAGCGCGGGTCGTTGGTGCCGCGCACGACTTCGATGTAGGCGATCTCCAGCGGGAAGATCATGTCGGTGAAGCGCTGGTTGCCGCTGTTGGCATCGCTGGGCACGCCATCGATCAGGATCTTGATGCCGTTGAGGTAGCCCTCGCCGTTGAAGGCGCGGAAGGTGGCCTTGCCGGATTCGGCGCCCTGGCGGATCTCGGTGAGCTGCACGCCGGGCATCATGCCCAGCAACTCCCAGCCGTTCATGACCTGCTTGTCGCCGATCTGCTCGCTGCCGAGCACGTCGACCGAACTGAGGATGTTGCGGGTGGACAGCGAGGCGGCGGTCTCGCGCCGCGCCTCCACGGTGCCGAGGGTGGTGGTGGTCTCGGAGGTGAGGGTCTGCGCGGCGGCATGGCCGGCGGCAAGCCCGGCCAGCACGGCCAGGGCAAGGGAGTCGATCTTCATGGGGTCTGCAAGCAAGTGGGGACAGCGGAGGGCTGGCGGCAACGGCGAGGTTGCGGGGCTTGCTTGGTCGGTACGCTGGGCGTACCTCGCTCCGTGAAGGCGATGTTATGCGATTTCGCGGGGAAAATCGCGCGGTTGTCTGCGCCACGCAGGCAACCGCAGCGGCATCGGCGTGCCCCGGACGGCGCCGGGGGAGACAGAGGCGCGGCCGCAGCGGACCGCGCCGACGTCGGCAATGGCTACAGGCGCAGTTCGAAGCCGAGATAGGCCGCGCGTCCGGGCGCCGGCGAGAACATCGGCTGGTCGTTGCCGCCCCAGAAGAAGTTGTCGTACCAGACGTAGGCGTAGCGAGCGTCGGTGAGATTCTTGACCTGCAGGTCGAGGCTGGTGCGCGGGCTGAGCTGGTAGCGCACGCTGGCATCGACCACGCGGAAGCCGCCGTACTTGCCCTGGGTATTGCGTTCGTCGATGTAGTAGTCGCCTTGCGCGCGCGCCTGCAGCCCCAGCTTCCAGCGTGCATCGGGCCGGTAGTCGACGCCGACGTTGCTGATGTAGCGCGGTGTGGAGAACACCTCGCGTCCGCGCAGCGACTCGCCGCTCGCGGTAAAGGCGCTGACCACCTTGGCTTCCTGGATCGCGTGCGACAGCCACAGCGTCCAGCGCTCGCCCAGTTGCGTGCTCAGTTGCAGGTCCACGCCCTGCCGGCGGGTCTGGCCGAGTCCGACCGTGGTACCGGTGCTGGGCATGTTGGCCACTTCGTCGGTGGCATCCTGGCGCCAGACCGCCACGCGTGCCTCGGTGCCGGCGGCCGGCTGCAGTTTCAGGCCCAGCTCCTTGCCGGTATTGATCGAGGGCCGGAACGTGCTCTGCCCGGGCGTCAGGTAGGCCGGGGCGGTCGAGCCGGTGAGGATCTGGAAGGTGCGGCCCCAGTTGGCGTACACGCTCAAGTGCGGGGTCAGCGCGTAGATCACGCTGAGCTTGGGCTGGTCGATCCAGCCGTAGCGCTGCAGCGGCGCATGCACGCCGCTGGGCAGCGCGGTCTCGCCGGAGAAGCGGTCGACGCGGAATGCGGGGACGATCTTCAGCGCATCGCTCGGTTGGATCACCGCCTGCAGGTACAGGCCGAGGTTATCCAGGCTGTAGCGGTCGTCGTTCTGCACGCGTGCCGGCGCATGGTCGAAATCGGTCGGCACGCTGTAGGCGTAGCGCGAGCGCCGGTAACGGTTGTCCTGGTGCTCGGCGTTGAAGCCGCCTTCCACGCTCAGCAGATCGCTGGCCTGCCAGGTGACGGTGCTGAGCAACCCGGTCTGGGTTTCGTCCCATTGCCGACGCTGCCGTGGCGCGTTGCCCAGCGGATAGCGGGTGAAGGTGATCCGCCGGTCGTCCTGGTAACGGTTGAGGTACAGCGTGTTGCGCAATTGCAAGCCGTCGCCGAGCTTGAAGTCGGCGTGCACGCTGGCCTGGCGCATGTCGCGGTCGTCGCCGTCGTTGGCGTTCTTCGGCGGCGACTGGTCGCGGTCCTCGGCCAACTCGGTGGCGGTGAGGAAGCCCGATTCGTCGGCCTCATGGTGGTAGGCGCGTGCGATCAGGCCGATGCGTGCGGCATCGTCGTCTTCGCCGTAGAACCATTTGCCGCCGAGCGTGTACTTGCGCGAGCTGTCGTGCTGGCGATAGCCATGCGCGGCCTGCGCGCCGACGAAATAGTTCTGCGCCAGGCCATCGGCCTCATGGCCGACGGCGTACTGCAGTTCGCGGGTGGCGAAACTGCCGTAGCTCAGCCGCAGGTCCTGGTAGTCGCCGCCCTGGCGGGTGGCGATGTTGAAGTTGCCGCCGATGTTGTGCAGGCCGTAACGCGGATCGTTGGTGCCGCGCACCACCTCGATGTAGGCGATCTCCAGCGGGAAGATCATGTCGATGAAGCGTTGGTTGCCGCTGTTGACGTTGCTCGGCACGCCGTCGATCAGCACCTTGATGCCGTTGATGTAGCCCTCGCCGTTGAAAGCGCGGAAGGTGACCTTGCCGGACTCGGCACCCTGCCGGGTTTCGGTGAGCTGCATGCCGGGCATCTGCCCCAGCAACTCCCAGCTGTTCATGACCTGCTTGTCGGCGATCTGCTCGCTGCCGAGCACGTCGACCGAGCTGAGGATGTTGCGCGTGGACAGCGAGGCGGCGCTGTGGCGCCGCGCTTCCACGGTGCCGAGCGTGGTGGTGGTGTCGGGTGTCGTCTGCGCGGCGCCGTCGCCGGCCGCGAGCCCGGCCAGCACGGCGAGGGCATGGGTGTAGGTCTTCATGATGGCTGCGGACAAGGGGAGTGGAGACTGGCGGCAGCGGCTGGGCTGCGGGCGAGCGAGTGGTGCGCGGTCCGACGTACGAACGCGGCTCCGACCGGGTGATGTTATATCATTTCGTTAAGGAGTTGTCGGAATCGCCAGCAGGCCGGCGCGACAAGCGTCCGTCCCGACCGTGCGGCAGAGGGCCTTCGCCGCACGGGCGCGAGAGAGACGGGACGTGGCGGGGCCGCGCGGAGCGGCCCCGCGGCCGTTCAGGCCGGTTGCCGCGCGACCTGGAAGCCGGCGAAGGACTGCGTCACCGGCATGATTTCCAATCGATTGATGTTCAGATGCGGCGGCAGCGTCGCCACCCAGAAGATCTGTTCGGCGATGTCCTCGGCGGTCATCGGCTGCGCACCCTGGTAGAGCGTGTCCGAGGCCTTCTGGTCGCCATGGGTGCGGACCAGGGTGAACTCGGTCTCGGCCATGCCGGGTTCGATCGCGGTGACGCGCACGCCGGTGCCATGCAGATCCGAGCGCAGGCCCAGCGAGAACTGGCTGACGAAGGCCTTGGTGCCGCCGTAGGTGTTGCCGCCGGGATAGGGATACAGCGCGGCGACCGAACTGATGTTGATGATCGCGCCGCGGCGCTGGATCAGCGTCGGCAGCAGGCGATGGGTCAGCGTCACCAGCGCGGTGATGTTGGTGTCGATCATCGTGCGCCAGTCGTCCAGTTGCGCGGCCTGCGCCGGCGCGGTGCCCTGGGCCAGGCCAGCGTTGTTGACCAGCAGGTCGATGCCGCGGAACGCCTCGGGCAGCGCCGCCAGCATCGCGTCCAGCGCGTCGGTGTCGCGGATGTCGAAGGCGGCGATGTGCACGCGCTCGGCGCCGAAGGCGTCCAGCAGCGGCTGCAGGCGATCGGCGCGGCGGCCGGTGGCGATCACGCGCCAGCCTGCATCGACGAAGCGGCGCACGGCGGCAGCGCCGAAACCGGAGGTGGCGCCGGTGATCAGGGCGGTCTGAGTCATTGGGGGGGCCGGGAATGGGGAGTGGGGAATCGGGAATGGTAAAAGCAAAACCCGGTCGCGCGCGTCGACAGCGCGTGTGCCCGCGGGGGAAGTCGGTTTCGGTGGTTGATGACGCGCCAGCGCGGCGCGACAGCGCGCGGATCCGAAGCGTCTTCAGGCCTCGTCGCGCGGAACGGGACGTGCTCGCGTCCCCATTCCAGATTCCCTGGCGACTAAGTCTTTTACTCAGTCGCCAGCAGCACGCTGGCGTGGAACTGCAACGTCATATCAAGCCAACGCGGCCCAATGTCAGCAGCGACAACCCATGCGCGCACGTACAGGTGAAAACGGCAAGAAAGCCGCTTCACCCATTCCCCAATCCCGATTCCCGATTCCCGGCCTCACTGCGCCTTGATCGCGATCGCCGACAGCCCGCTGCCATTCAACTTCTGCTTGGCCTCGGCCAGTTCGCTGGCGGTGCCGTACGGCCCCATGCGAACGCGATAGACGGTCTTGCCGCTGATCTGCGCCGATTCCACGCGCGCCGACAGGCCCAGCATCGCCAGCTTGGCCTTGGTCGACTCGGCGTCGCCGGAGGCGCCGAACGAGCCGGCCTGCAGGATGTAGCGGGCGTTGTCGGGCGCGGCCGCC
>NZ_AQOI01000101.1:0-6117 GCF_000364665.1 Xanthomonas sp. SHU 199 | reverse complement strand
CGCTGGCGCGGCAGTTGCGCCGCCAGCGCAGCGCCGCGCTCGACTACGCACCGCCGCAGGGCCACGCCGCGCTGCGCCGGCAGATCGCGCAGCGCTACGCGCACTGCGCCACGGTCGTTGCCGCCGACGAGGTGGTGGTGACCGCCGGCGCGATGGAGGCGATCAGCCTGGCGCTGCGCACGCTCACCGCCCCCGGCGACGTGGTGCTGGTCGAGACCCCGACCTACCACGGCATCCTGCAGGCGGTGGCGGCGCTGCGCCTGAAGGTGCTGGAAGTCCCGAACCGGCCCGGCCAGGGCATCGACGCCGCACGCCTGGACGCACTGCTGCAGCGCACGCCGGCGCGCGCCGCGGTGCTGGTGCCGAACTTCAACAACCCACTGGGCAGCCTCACCCCCGATGCCGCCAAGCGCGCCGTGCTGGACAGTTGCGCGCACCACGGCACGGTGGTGATCGAGGACGACATCTACGGCGAACTCGACTGGTCGGGGCAGCGCCCACGGCCGCTGCGCCATTTCGACATCCACGGCAACGTGATCACCTGCGGCGCCTTCTCCAAGGTGCTGGCGCCCGGCCTGCGCGTGGGCTGGCTGCTCGGTGGCGTCTGGACCGACGCGCTGGTGCGCGCCAAGTACTTCTCCACCATCGGCGGCGCCAGCCTGCCGCAACTGGCCCTGGCCGACTACCTGAAGCGGCACGACCTGGAACGCCACCTGCGCAAGCTGCGCCGCACCCTGGCCGACAACGGCCAGCGCCTGCGCGAGGCGGTGCTGCGGCACTGGCCGGCCGGTACCCGCATCGGCGACCCGGCCGGCGGCCTGTCGCTGTGGCTGCAACTGGCCGACGCCGGCAGCGGCCAGGCGCTGTTCGAGGCCGCTCTCGCCGCCGGCATCGGCACCTCGCCCGGGCACCTGTTCTCCAGCCGCGGCGACTATGCCGACCACCTGCGGCTGAGCTGCGGCCAGCCGTGGAGCGAGACGCTGGAAGATGCAATGCGGCGGCTGGGCAAACTGGCAACGCGACTGCCGCGCTAGCGCCGCGTCCAGCGCCGCACCGCGGTCCCGATGCGAAGTTCGCTCCCAGCGCTTGCTCGCACCGCGCCTGCAAGGCGCCCTGGGCCGCCTCCGAGCGACGCCGTGCATGCAACTCCACATGCACATCGACCCATCACGGCGATCGCCCCGCGTGCGACACGACCGCAGCGGCCGCATCCGGCGCAACGGCGTGACCGCGATCGACGTCAGCCAGGAGCGGCGTGCGCTACGGCGTTGCCGCGCCGATCGCCAGCGCCACGCAGGCGCCGACCAGGGTGCAGGCGAGCATCGCCACGGGGCTGAGCGGGCTGCGCCAGCGCGGCCAGGGGAGCAGCAGGATGCGACGGCAAGACATGGCGCGGCTCCGATCCAGGGATGTGGCGAGGGCGAACCCTGCGGAATCTAGCCAGCGCCGGTCTCAGCAGGCGCGAACGCGATCGCACAATCGCGGGTCGGGCTGTGCGGCGCACCTGATTGTTTACGAGACAGGCCACGCCGCGTCCGTCGTGGTCACCGGCCTGTCATGTGCGCGGCAGGCAAGCAGCTGCCTGCGTCACTCGAGCGCAATCGCGCGTGCACCGAAAAGCACTGCCAGGGACGACAGCGGAGAAGGCTGGTTATGCGACCGGCCGCGCAGCGCGCGGCCCCCTGCCCGGCGGGCCGCGTCGCGCGGCCGCCGGTGGAGCGCGCTCAGCCCTGCAGGGCGCGCGCGTGGAAGGCGATGTGCTCGCCGATGAAGCTGCCGATGAAGTAGTAGCTGTGGTCGTAGCCGGGCTGCACGCGCAGGGTCAGCGGGTAGCCGGCGGCCTCGGCGGCGGCCTGCAGCAACTGCGGGCGCAACTGCTTGTCGAGGAACTCGTCGCCGCCGCCCTGGTCGATCAGCAGCGGCAGACGCTCGCTGGCACTGCCGATCAGCACGCTGGCGTCGTAGGCCTGCCACTGCGTGCGGTCCTCGCCCAGGTAGGCAGTGAATGCCTTCTCGCCCCACGGCACCTGGGTGGGCGCCACGATCGGCGAGAACGCCGACACGCTACGGTAGCGGCCGGGATTCTTCAGCGCGATCACCAGGGCGCCGTGGCCGCCCATCGAATGCCCACTGATCGCGCGCCGGCCGTTGTGCGGGAACTGCGCCTCGATCAGCGCCGGCAGTTCCTGCACCACGTAGTCGTACATGCGGTAGTGCGCGTCCCACGGCGCCTGGGTGGCGTTGACGTAGAAGCCGGCGCCCTTGCCCAGGTCGTAACCCTCGGCGTCGGCGACGCTCTCGCCGCGCGGGCTGGTGTCGGGCGCGACCAGGATCACGCCATGCTCGGCCGCATAGCGCTGCGCGCCGGCCTTGGTGATGAAGTTCTGCTCGGTGCAGGTCAGGCCGCTGAGCCAGTACAGCACCGGCAGCGTGGTGTGCTCGGCCTGCGGCGGCAGGTACACGGCCACCTGCATGGGGCAGCCGAGCACGGCCGAGTCGTGGCGATAGACGTCCTGCCAGCCGCCGCAGCAGGCGTGGTGTTCGATACGTTCCATGGGCAGTTCCGGGAAGAGGGCCTGCGGCCGCGACCGGCCGCAGGCGGGGTGCCGCGACGCGTCGACCGGCGACGCGCGCGGCAGCGGGCTTCAGTGCAGCACGCCGTTCTTGCGCGCCACGTGGGTGGAGATCGCGTCCATCAGCGGCGGCGACAGGCAATCGTACGGTTCCAGCTTCAGTTCGCGCAGGCGGTTGCGCACCCCGTCCATCGCCTCCGGACGCGTGCCGCTCTCGATGATCGACGACACGAAGGCGGCGAACCCCGGCGCCGACCAGCCCTGCTGCGGCGACAGTTCCGTATGCACGAAATCCAGGCCGTAGAACGGATGCTCGGTGTTCTCGATGCGGCCGTACATGTGCACGCCGCAACCGGTGCAGGCGTGACGGCGGATGGTCGCGCTCTCGTCCACCACCTTCAGCTTCTCTTCGTGCGCCGTCACCTTGACCTTGTCGCGCGCCACCACCGCCACCACCGAGAAGGTCGCGCCCTTCGGCTTCCAGCACTTGGTACAGCCACAGGCGTGGTTGTGCGCGGTCTGCGCGCCCACTTCCACCACCACCTTGTCGCTGGCGCAATGGCATTCCAGGGTACCGCCCTGGAAATGCTCCGCGCCGGCACGCACGCCGGCATCCACCGACGGATGAATCGTCACAGTACTCATCTTGCCCCCTCCCGGGTTCGTTGCGTCGCTGCAATGCGCGGAAACGGCCGCGCGCCGGACTGACCTGCGGTCAGAAGTGGATGACGGTGCGGATCGACTTGCCCTCGTGCATCAGGTGGAAGGCTTCGTTGATCTCGTCCAGCGGCAGGGTGTGGGTGATGAACGGATCGAGATCGATCTCGCCGTGCATCGCCTGCTCCACCATGCCCGGCAGCTGGGTGCGGCCCTTGACCCCGCCGAAGGCGCTGCCGCGCCAGACGCGGCCGGTGACCAGCTGGAACGGGCGCGTGCTGATTTCCTGGCCGGCGCCGGCCACGCCGATGATGACGCTCTCGCCCCAGCCCTTGTGGCAGCACTCCAGCGCCGAGCGCATCACGTGCACGTTGCCGATGCACTCGAAACTGAAGTCCACGCCGCCATCGGTCAGCTCGACGATGACTTCCTGGATCGGCTTGGTGTAGTCCTTGGGGTTGATGCAGTCGGTGGCGCCCATGCTGCGCGCCAGCTCGAACTTGCCCGGATTGGTATCGATGGCCAGGATGCGCCCGGCCTTGGCCTGCACCGCGCCCTGGATCACCGCCAGGCCGATGCCGCCGAGGCCGAACACCGCGACGCTGTCGCCTTCCTTCACCTTCGCCGTGTTGTGCACCGCACCGATGCCGGTGGTGACGCCGCAGCCGAGCAGGCACACCTTCTCCAGCGGCGCCTCGGGATTGACCACGGCCAGCGAGATCTCCGGCACCACCGTGTACTCGCTGAAGGTGCTGCAGCCCATGTAGTGGTAGATCGGCTGGCCGTTGTAGGAGAAGCGGGTGGTGCCGTCGGGCATCAGGCCCTTGCCCTGGGTGGCGCGCACCGCCTGGCACAGGTTGGTCTTGCCGGACAGGCAGAACTTGCACTTGCGGCACTCGGCCGTGTACAGCGGGATCACGTGGTCGCCGACCTTGACGCTGGTCACACCCTCGCCCACCGCCTCGACGATGCCGCCGCCCTCATGGCCGAGCACCGCCGGGAAAATGCCTTCCGGATCGTCGCCGGACAGCGTGAACGCGTCGGTATGGCACACGCCGGTATGGGTGATGCGCACCAGCACTTCGCCCTGGCGCGGCGGTTCGACATCGATCTCCACGATCTGCAGCGGTTTGCCTGCTTCGAAAGCGACGGCGGCTCGGGACTTCATGCGATTTCTCCTGGCTGACGGAATGGGCGTGGGGTGGGGATCATTTGAGGTAGGAGCGGACCAGCATGGCCATCTCGCGCACGCGCGCGGCGCGCTGCGCATCGGAGGTGGCGGCATGGCCGAATTCATCGCGGACGTGCGCCTGCATCACTTCCGACATCAGGCCGTTGACCGCGCCGCGGATGGCGGCGATTTGCTGCAGCACAGCAGCGCAGTCCGTCCCCTCCTCCAGCGCGCGTTCCAACGCCTCGGTCTGGCCGCGCAGGCGGCGGATGCGGGCGAGGACGCGCTTCTTTTCGTGCGGGGCGTGCGGCATGTGGCGGGGACTCGGGAACTATACTGGGGGATAGTATTCCTGCCATCGGAAAAAGAAAACGCCCGCGCCGTTACTCCACCCATCCTGGCCGACCCGGGCGCGGCCGGACGCCCCGCCGCGCGGGTGCCGGCGCATGGCAATGCGTGTCGGCCCAGGACACGAAACCGCCATGTTGGCGCCGCCGGTGCTGCCTATGATGGCCACGCGTTCATGCGCGGGCCCCGGTGCCGGTGGCCACGTCCCTGCCCGCCCCCAGTTCCAGGCAGCCGCGGCCACGTCTAGACTGGGCGAATCCCCGTGTGGCCGCCCTTCAAGATCGTGGACATGAAATCCTTCATTCTGGTCGTCGACGACGATCCGGATCTGCGCCGACTCATCAGCGAGTTCCTGAGCGACCACGGCTATCAGGTGGACACCGCCGAGACCGTGGCGGAGATGCGCCTGCGGATGGCCGAGCGCCAGCCGGACCTGGTGATCCTGGACGTGATGATGCCCGGCGAGGATGGCCTCAGTGCCGCCCGCCAGCTCGCCAGCGAGCGCGGCGCGCCGGCGGTGATCATGCTCAGCGCGCTGGGCAGCGACACCGACCGCATCATCGGCCTGGAAGTCGGCGCCGACGACTACCTGGCCAAGCCGTGCAATCCGCGCGAGCTGCTGGCGCGGGTCCGCGCCCTGCTGCGGCGCAGCCAGGCGGCGACGCTGCCGCCGGAAGCGCGCGGCAACGTCTACGAGTTCGCCGGCTGGCGGCTGGACGTGATCCGCCGCGACCTGCGCGATCCCACCGGCATCTTCATCAATCTTTCCGACGGCGAATTCGCGCTGCTGCGCACCTTCGTCGAGCATCCGCAGCGCGTGCTCAGCCGCGACCAACTGCTCGACTACGCGCGCGGCCGCGATACCGAGGTCTACGATCGCGCCATCGACAGCCAGATCAGCCGCCTGCGCCGCAAGATCAACGAGCGCGTGCAGACCGAACTGATCCGTACCGTGCGCAACGAGGGCTACATGCTGCTGCCGAGCGTCGCCCGCCTGTGAGCGGGCCCACGCGCGCCCGCCGCGGCGTGCCGATCTTCGCCCGCGCCTTCCTGCTGCTGGTGGTGGCGCTGCTCACCGCGCAGCTGATCGGCATCGCCCTGGTGCTGCGCACGCCGGTCTACGAGATGCCGGTGCACCCGCCGGAGGTGATCGCCCTGCTCAGCACGCGCATGCCGGCCGGCACCCAGACCCTCAAGGTGCAGGACACCGCCCATGCGCCGCTGCCGGCGCGCGACCAGGTGCGCGACCGCAACGTGGAACGGCTGATGGCGCACTGGCTGGAAGTGGCGCCGGACCAGGTGCGCTTCTACCGCAACAGCGACGGTCGCCTGGAACGCCTGCGCCTGCGCCTGGGCGAACGCCCGCCA
>NZ_AQOI01000100.1:0-9583 GCF_000364665.1 Xanthomonas sp. SHU 199 | reverse complement strand
CCCCCGCCCAGCCGCTACTGCTGGCCCTGCCCGGCGGAGGCTCGGCGCGGATCTGCGTCAAACGCGACAGCTACCCCGACGGCACCGACTTCGTCGGCGTCGGCGTGCTGCCAGATATCGTGGCCGCGCCGACCCGCACCGACCTACGCGACGGCAAGGACCCCGTGCTCGAACGCGCGGTGGCGGCGCTGGGCCAGCAGTGGCCATCGACGTCGCGCTGATACGGCATGCGCCGCGTGCGGCGCGGTGGCACGTCTGCGCCATCGCACTGGCCACGGCGCTTTTGCTGTTGCCTGCCTGCACCTCGATCGAGGCGCCACCTGCCAACTTGATCGCCAAAGAGGGCGCGCACGCCACGGCGGTGACCAGGATCGGGCCGGTGTTCGTGGTCAGAACCGTGAGCGTGTTGCCTGGTAGCTTACGCGCGGCCGAAAAATTCACTGTCACTGACGAGTGTCGCAGCGGAACGCTGCACGTCGCCTTGCGACGACAGGAGAGTGCAGAGCCCTATGCTGCGCCGGCCTGTAGTGCAGTGCTGGCGGCACTACAGTACGCCGTCGCTGCGTCCGACTTGCCCGACCTGGAGTTGAAGCTGACTGTGGATCTGATCAGTCCAGGGCGGCAACTCATTGCCCGCACGTCATCGCTCGCAACAGCGGGCGGGGCTAGCACGCGCTATGCATTCGCACTAGACAAGGAAAGCGACTTGGCCGCCGCGAACGTCGTCTCCACGACGGCCCACGAAACATTCCATCTGCTGCGGGGCCTCAGTGGCACGACGTCCGAGATGCAGAAGGAAGAGCGCCTGGCTTACACGATGGGTGCATGCGCGCAACTGCAGGCACTGGGATGGGTGAGGAGCGAGGATCTGCCTTCCGTTGCGTTTCCACAGCATGCCGAAGGCATTTCTGACAGTGTCAATGCGTCGAACGCTGCGGGCATTTTGGCGACGAAAGACTTCATGCAATTCATGCGGGATGGGATGGTGACCAAAGACGCACCTGAAGGGCTAGCGATGGCGCACTTCTGCCAGTCGGCCCTGGAGTGAGCCAAAAGCGGCCCTTGGCAGGCCAGGTCAAGCTGGCGGAGATGGACAGTGCTCCACGCGCTCGGCTACGTTTTGGTGGGAGGTCAACCAGACCTGCTATTTCACTGGCGCCGGAGCGGGAGGGGGCGATGGCGAAACTAAGCTGTTGGCTGGGGCTGACCGGCTTCTTCTTGGTCGGATGCGCCAACGTCTCTACCAGCGAAGCTGTGGCAGCAGTCTCTGGAGACGCAATCTGTAAGCAAGCCGCCGATTGGGGTAGTGGGGGATCGTTGTCCGCGCAGCAGATCATGCCAACGATCATAGGGAACGAGGTGGGGGTGACCTATCATTTCGACCTGCGAGGAACAGGCGGCTTGCGATCGCTCGACGCCAGTTGTGGCTCGGGCAGCTACGCAGAGTGCAACTTCACCGCACATCGGCTGGACGGCAAGGCGTACCAGTTCTCCGAGCTCTCCACGTTTGGTCTTTGGCAGGTGCAGGGCCGCCTGTATCTGCTGTATCGCATCGTGTCGCCGAAGAACGACGCAGCGGCCCGCAAGCGCCGGTTGGTGGAGTTGGCCGAGCCACCTGTGGAGATCTGCAATCAGATCGGCGATTACTCGGACCTGATGTAGATGTCCTGCCGGATCGACAGGTTGCCTATGCGCTCTCTTCCCACTGGATCATCCGGGCCACAGGGTGCTGGGCACCTGCGGCCTCTAGACCACGCACCTCAGGGAATGGCTTTCGATGCGGGTTGACTCGGTCATGAGGTTGCAGCACAACGTGCGCAGGCGCAGTTTGGCGCATCTGCTGGCCTTCCAATGCATCTGGATGGCACTCATCTGCACGCAAGCGCTGGCGGCGGATGCACCGCGCCTCTCCGTCGAGGGCATGAACAAGCACAGTGCCATCAATGGGATGGGCTTGTTCCTGACACGCTCTCAGGTCGCGACGCAGGGGCGCGCGCAGCCCGTGCACTTCGAAAAACGCATCGTCTGCAGCGATCGCCGCATCAAGGTGGCCTTTGCCAAGGGACTGGAGCGCACGCCTGAGCGGATCTGCGGCGTCGCCTCCGAGGCGCTCGCGTTGGTCAGCGCCCAGTCGCACGTGCAGAACATCGCCATCACGTTGCTCATCGTGCCCAGTCGGGTGGACTACCAGGCGACCTTCTACAGGGTGGGCAGAGGACCGAAGCTCGTCCTCATCGTGCCGGTGCTGCAGAGCGAAGAGGCGACGCTGGCCAACGTCGCCGATCTGTTGGCACATGAGGGCTTCCACGTGGGCATGTTCGCCGCTGGCGACGTGTCGCTGGCTGGGAACGAATACGCCGCCTACCACTACGGGCTGTGCGGGCAACTGGTGGCATTGGGACATCTGGAGCCTTCGGCGCTGCCGGGCTTCGGCATGGCGTCGGACGATCCGCATCTTGTCGATTCATCCGAGGGCGCCGAACGCGTGCGGACCGAGGTGCTCCAGGCCTTTGGCGACCTTCCCATGACGAGGGAAAGCCCCGCCGGTGAGGCACTGCTCGCACAGTGCCGCGCGATTGCGCCTGCCAGTTCGAAGCACTGAGCCTGCTGTCTGCTGGGCTTCAGCCTGCCGGCGTCAGCGTTGGGCGCACGACGCGGCGCGAGAGGAGCGGCGCCTGGCTGGCGCCAGCAGACAAGCAGATGCCTTGCACCCCCTCGATACGCTAGCATCGCCCGCACACGACGGCGCGTGGCGCCGTCCTTCAGGGGGACATCGATGAAACATTCCATGCTGGCCGCCGCCGTGGCGGCCTTGCTGTGCGGCTGTACCGTGGTCTCGCCCGATCCGGGGCAGCAGGCGGTGCTGGTGGACAAGCCGCTGCTGTTCGGAAAGGGCGGCATCCGCCTGGACGACGTGCGCGATCCCGGCCGCACCTACACGTGGATGACGACGTCGGCGGTGTACGTGGACACCACGCCGCAGACGGTGCAGGTGGCCTTCGACGACTTCTCGTCCAGCGACAACATCCTGTTGGACTTCTCCACGCAGATCCAATACCGGATCACCGCGCCGGCGCGGCTGCTGTCCGGCTTCGGCCAGGACTGGTTCAAGAACAACGTCGCCAGCCAGTACGCGGCGATCGTGCGCGACCAGGTCAAGCGCTACGACATGACGCGGATGATGAGCGACCCGGACAGTGCACGGAAGATCGACGAGGCGGTGACCGAGAACGTGCGCGCCCTAGTCAAGGAGCAGGGCCTGCCGATTCAGATCCAGAACATCACCCTCGGCCGCGCCCGTCCCAATCCCGACGTGCTGCAGCAGATGAACCTGACCGCGGCGCAGCAGCAGCGGGTCAAGACGCTGGTGGAAGCCACCACCGCCGAGCGCCAGCGCGAGCAGGAGCAGGTAGCCAAGGCCGATGCGGACAACGCTTACCGCAACCGCATGGGCCTGACCCCGGAGCAGTACCTGGCCAGCCAGATCGCCGAGATCAATGCCGAGGCCTGTGCTAAGGCGCAGGCCTGCTACATGGTGCCGTCGGGGACGTCGGTGATCGCCAAGTAGCGCGCCGCGGTTGAGGCGGGCTCGGGTGGCCCGCCGCTCGCGGACATCGGTGGTGGCATGCGCGTCGCGAATGCGGCGCGCCGGCGGCGGTTGTCGCGATGCCGGGGGTCTGCCACTGTGACGGCTGAGTCCTGCGAGGAGATCCGCAGATGGAGTCCGCACAATCCTCAATGTCGCAACGCCCGCCGGCGGCCCGCCTGTTCGCCCTGCTGGCGCGCGAGGCGCGCACCGGGGTGATCTTCCGCCGCGGGCCGAGCAAGCAGGTGCAGCTGATCCACTGGGATCTGCGTGACGACAGCTTCGTGCACGGCCAGTGGTTCAAGGGCCGCATCTACGAGCGGCGCTGTGATCTGTCGCCGTCGGGGCTGCTGCTGGTGTACTTCGCCTCCAAGCAGCGCGGCGACTTCGGCACCTGGACCGCGCTGTCGCGGCCGCCGTTCTTCACCGCACTGGCGCTGTGGCCGAAGGGTGACTGCTGGGGCGGCGGCGGGATGTTCGAGGACGAGCGGACCTTGTTGTTGAACCACCGGCCACGCGAGGGGCGGGATCCTTTTCCGATGCCGACCGGCTTCCAGTTGCCGCACCATCTGCAGGTGCGGCCGTTCGGCACGCATTCGGGCGGCGGCGAGGACGAGCCGATCGATGGCGTGTTGCGCAAACGCGATGGCTGGCAGTTGCGCGATGAGGGCGAGGGCGAACGTGGCGGGCTGCGCAGCGGCGCATTGTTCCGCTTCAGCCGCCCGCGCGTGCGCGAGAAGCTCGGCGCCAATGGCCGCCGCCTGCAGTCGCTGCTGCATGCGGTCGGCCACGAAAACCATGCCTGGTATGGCCAGGATCACCGGGTGCTGGACCGCGACGGCGCCGTGCTGGTCGACCTGCCGGGCAGCGACTGGGCCGACTGGGATGGCGGCGACCTGGTGTTCGCGCGCGAGGGCAGGCTCTATCGTCTGCGCAAGAGCGACTTCCGCGAAGTGGCGCAGCGGGGTGCCCAGGTACTCCGGTTGCTGCACGATTTCAGCGGCGCGCGCTTCGCGCCACTGGTGCCGACGGCGGATGCGCTGAAGTATTGAGCGGCCGTTACGCGGTGCCTTCAGTAAACCTCTGCGAACACGTGCCAGTAAATGGCGTTGCTTTAGAAGACCTTTAACGGCGGCCGGCGCGCACCTGTGGGAGCGGCTTCAGCCGCGACAACGCCATCCGTGGAGATGCAGCATCCGCCCGACCGGCGGCGTGCTCGCAGCGCCTCACTGCCGCGGAACACCCAGCAGAAACTTCAAGCCATGGGTGAGCCCGCGCGGCACAACGCTCAGGTGATCCTCGTCGCCCAGCACGTCCAACTGCAGGCGCAGCGACGGATAGTGCCGTCCACGCAAGGTCTGCACCATCTGCTGCGCGTCGGTCACCATGTCGTAGCGCTTGCCGTAGCGGCGCTGTTCGTACTCGCCGACATACATGTAGACCTGTGCCGGCAGATCGCGGCGACTGGAAGCGAAGCGGGCCTCCTCCGCGCGCATGGCATGCTCGCCGAACCAGTACGACGGACTGCCCAGGATGTAGCCGGAGAACAGCTCCGGGCAGCTCAGCAGGATCTGCGTACCGAGCAGGCCGCCGTAGGAATGGCCAAGGAACAGGCGCCGCGCTTCATCGGTGCGATAGTGCAGCGCAACGAAAGGGAGCACTTGGTCGCGCAAGTACGCAATGTAGGTGCTGGAACCCCCGTGAGTGGCACCGGCGGCCGCAACATCGCCGGCCTCGGTGGTGGGCGTGTAGTCGCGGCGACGGCTTGGCATCGGTTCATCGCCGAGTGCATACGACAAGCCGACCAGGATGAAGTCCTCGATAGCCGGACCTTCGCCGTTCAAGCGCCGCGCAATCTGCCGCGCCACCGGAAATGCGTAGTCGGCATCGGTGGCGTACAGCACCGGGTAGCGCCGCTCGGGATGGTCGGCATAGCCGGCAGGCAACGCCACGAACACCTGGTAAGTGCGGCCGGACACGGGATCGGGGACATCCCACACCTCGGTCCCGACCAGTTCGTACGGCGTACCGCTGCCGCGCTGACCACCGAGCTGCGTCGCTACCGTGCGTGCGGGAGGTGGTGCCGGTTGCGTGGTGGCCTCCTTCGTTGCCGACGCTGCCGCGGGCGCCTGCGCCGTGTTCGTGCACCCGGCGAGCAGCAGGCACGTCCAGACCAGCCAAAGCGCTTTCCTCATTCCGTCGTTTCCGTTTGTTCGGGTCCGCGCGCCAGTCGGCGCATCTGCATGGTGCCATGGCGGCGCGAGTGCCGGCGCCTCGCGTGTTCTGCATCGCGCGCGCACCCGCTCCGCGGCGCCCGCGGTCCGTGTCGATTGGACGTGCGAAAAGGAGATTCCGGCGCTGGCGGCTTCCCTCTGCATGAAAGGTCGATTAGTTTGCCTACACTTGGGGGGAATCGCATGCGTATCGCGTTGGTCATCGTCGTTGCCGTGGCATCGCTCTGGCTACTTGCTGCAGGACGTGCTGCGGCGCCGGCCGGGCGGCAAGCCCCGATCAGGATCGCCTCGGTCTCGATCCAATACACATACATGGGGTGGGGGTACGTCGATGAACGTTTCCACTTGGTTCCGGCGCGCAACGGCATGGGGTTTGTCATGCGCTGGACGGACCAGGATGGGGCGAGGCACGCCGAGCAGGGGGTCGCTACGGACAAGGTGATGGCGCTGTTCGCGGCGGCACGCGCGCCTCGCATCGATCGCGCGACCGGGCTGGACGTGTTGCAGCAGCGGGCGATGGAACCAGCAACCATCGCCAGAATCCGCAAGGCGTTGTTTGTCGATCGGGATTGCCCACCCCGACAACAGCGCCAACTGCGTGCCGCGCAAGTGAATGGAGATAGCGTGAGAGACGCGCTCGAGCGGCTCTATGGCGAAACTATCCCATGGACCGACGATAGCCCGTCCATGACGGTCCGCATCGTGCCCGAACGCGGGATGCCGTTGGAATTCCATTCGCAGTCGCAGAAGCCGTTCATGCTGGCGTGGATCCACGGTATGCCTGGGATCCGAAGAGATGAGGCGATGGATGGCCCCAAGGCGACCTGGTCGCTGCCGCTCAGCGATGCGCTTGTGGAGATCCTGCCGGCCCTGTCGCCTGCACGAAAGCGCTTGGCGCGCGAGCAGCTGGTGAGGGTGCTGGCTCGGAACCTGGAACGCCGCTCTCCTTTATCCTGCTTGCAGGACCGTGGCAACGCGCACGCAGGGAGTTGAATCCTCGGTGCCTGTCTCTTGCCGGTGAGTCGGCCAGGCAGGGCGCGCAACCGGCTGAAAGGTGCTCCTTGGTGTCGTCTGTAGGTGTGCGTATAGACTGGCGGCTCCATCCCGGGGACGTCCGATGAGAGTACTTCGCTGCCTGCTGCTGCCGGCCCTGCTGTGCGTCGCTGCACTCGCCCAGGCCCAGGACGACACGCGCCGCATCGCGGTGACCATCGACGACCTGCCGTGGCAGCGCATCGAGCAGACACCGCCGGCGCAATTGCCGGCACTGCATGCGCAATTGATGGCCTCGCTGCGGCAGGCGCAGGTGCCCATCGTCGGCTTCGTCAACGAGGACAAGCTGGAGCAGGACGGCCAAGTCCAGCCGCAACGCGTGGCGATGCTGCGCGACTGGCTGGATGCCGGCTATGCGCTGGGCAACCACACCTACGGCCACGTGAACCTGCACCAGGTCGGCGTGCCGGCATACGAGGATGCGATCGTGCGCGGCGAGCGCACCTTGCGGCCGTTGCTCACGGAGCGTGGCCAGTCGCTGCAGTGGTTCCGTCATCCCTACCTAGCGACTGGCCGCAGCGTCGCCGACCGCGAGGCGGTCAACGCGTTCCTGGCCGCGCATGGCTACCGCATTGCGCCGGTGACCGTGGACAGCGGCGAGTGGGTCTGGGCGTTCGCCTACGCGCATGTGTTGGACGAGCCGCCAGGCCCGGCGCGCGACGCCACGCTGCTGCGCCTGCGCAAGGGCTATGTGCCGTACATGCTCAACAAGCTGGACTTTTTTGAGCGCGAATCGCAGGCCCTGTTCGGCCGTCGTATCCCGCAGGTGTGGTTGATGCACGCCAACGCGCTCAACGCCGCCGCCTTCCCGGATCTGATCGCGGCCACGCGCCGTCGCGGCTACGCCTTCATTTCCCTGGATGAAGCGTTGCGCGACCCTGCCTACACCCATGCCGAGGGCTACACTGGCCCCGGCGGGATTAGTTGGCTGCACCGTTGGGCGATGGCTGAGGACAAGCCCAAGGACTTCTATGCCGGCGAACCTGTGGTGCCGCGTTGGGTGTTCGCGCTAGCGGGGGTGGATTCGGAGTAATGCAGGGATATTCTCGTAACGCCCGCCAAATCGGAGCAAAGGATTATGCGGCCCTGGGCATTCCTGCCCAGTCGCACACGCGGTATGGGTGCCCAAGCGAGATAGCCACAGGAACTAGATTTCCGAAAGAAAGCTGCTCGGAACTGCCTGGGTGAGCCAGACGCCATTGTCTGCCTGAAAGAAGGCAAAGCCCTGCTGGTGCATTCGCAGGGCTTCGACTTTCAGGACAACCGGCTTGCCATGACGTTGCCCGACCGTGGTCGCGGTGGCGATGTCTTGCGACAGATGCACATGATGCCGTTGGCCCGCGCGTAAGCCCTCGGCCAGGATCGCGTCCAGAAACCGTGAGGCGGTGCCGTGGTAGAGGAACTCCGGCGGCACCTTGGCGTCGTACTGGATGGCGACGCTATCGGTCGAATGGCCCTGTACGGCACGGATGCGCCTGCCATCTTCCGACAGTGCAAAACGTTTTTTGTCGCTGCTGTCCACCACGGCACGAATGAGGTCTGCGTCGAGCGTCCTGCCGCTTTGCGCAGCACCTGCGATCAACGCATCGACCTCCGCCCAGCCTTCGCTGTCGAGGGTAATGCCAGCGGCCTGTGGCTCGTGGCGAAGCACAAAGCTGAGGAACTTGCTGATGTCTGTGTGTTGCTTGCTCATATGCATTCCGGTGGCTAAACAATTCCAACCATCGCTCGGCGACGCCGATATTGGCTTCCGCTCAGTTGGCTGGCAATGGTGGAGGTGATGCAGTGTGGGCTCGAGTTGGCGCGGTGCAATCTTACGCGTCGTGGAGTGCGAGGATCGCCAAGCAAGCCGGTGTCTGGCGAGTTTGATGTAGTGACGAAGGGGGAATACCGCACCTCCGCCGGCAAGATGTTGAACGGCTAAGTGTCGGCACAGCCGACCGCTGGCACCTTCACCCTCCGCGCACGCACAGCCGGATCACGATGGCTCCTCCCCGCTCACCCTGACGCCCATGCCCTCGTCCAAGACGCCTCCGTGGAAGAAACCGAATCCGCGCGGTCAACGCAGCCAGCCGCTGTCACCGTCGCAGAAGGAAGCGGCGAAGCAGCGTGCCGAGGAGAATGGCCGCCCGTATCCGAACCTGGTCGACAACATGTGGGCGGCGCGGCTGCCGCATGCGACGTCCTCCTCCAGTTCCGACATCGACGAGGAATAATCACGGCGTCTGCGCTTGGAGTGGGGGCATACCTGACGCGCGTTGTCGGAAGAATGTCGGAGTTCGCCAGTGCGGCCGCGGGGCTGGTTTTCCCGGCGCGCGTGATTGATGAATGCCGATACACCGGAGCTCGGACGCACCCTTGGCCTGCGCCGGGCGATGCCCATACCGTGCCGTGCCGGCACTGGGCCGGTCATCGCATCCAGGTACGGGTATGACTCCGCAAGAACAGCAGCTTCTCGAAGACTTCCTGGCGCGCCTGCGCAGCGCCGGCGGGGTGGCCAAAGATCCGCAGGCCGACGCGCTGATCCACGCGCGCCTGGCCGATCAACCCGATGCCGCGTATCTGCTGGTGCAGCGCACCTTGCTGCTGGAGCACGCACTGGAGGCGGCCAAGGCGCAGATCGCGCAGTTGCAGCAGGCGGCCACGCCCCCGCCGCCGCCGGCCAGCTTCCTGGGCCAGGGCTTCAATGCGGCGCCGCCGCCGTTGCCGC
>NZ_AQOI01000099.1:0-1345 GCF_000364665.1 Xanthomonas sp. SHU 199 | reverse complement strand
GCCGGTCGGCCGTGCCCGCGCGGCGGCGAGCAGGCGTGCGGGCAGCGCTTCGTCCAGCACCGGGGCGAAGCCGGCGCGCAGCCGCGCCTGCAGGCTGCGCAGCCGTTCCAGGGCCTGTGTCAGCTGCGGGTCGCTGCGCAACGCCGCTTCCACCTGGGCGGCCTGCGCCGCATCCAGTTCGCCGTCGGCGTAGGCCTGCAGCGTGAGTGCGTCGATCGTGGTGTTCATGCGGTCGCCTCCAGTGACGCCTGCAGGGCTTCGCGCCCACGCGCGAGCCGGCTGGTGAGTGTGCCGAGCGGAATCTCCAGCACCGCCGCGGCATCCTTGTAGGACAGGCCTTCGATCAGGACCAGTGCGATCGCCAGGCGTTGTTCCTCGGGCAGGCCGGCCATCGCGGCCTGCACGGCCATCCAGTCCTGCTGCCGCTCCAGCGGCGTGTCGCCGACGTGCTCGCCCTCGGCGGCATCGACGAACACCTGCCGCCTTCGCCGCTGCGCCCGCACCTCGTCGATCCAGGCGTGGCGGATGATGCCGTACAGCCAGTACTGCAGCGGCGTCTCCGGCCGCCATTGCCCGGCGCGGCGCAGCGCGCGCTCGATCGCGATCTGCAGCAGGTCGTCGGCGTCCTCGCGATGGCCGGCGACGGCACGCGCGAAGCGCCGCAACTGCGGCAGTAGGGTACAGATGCCGTCGCCGACGGCGGCCGTGGGATCGGCGTGCATGTCGGTGATACGTTCGGCGGAGGGGTTTTCTTCCATGGGCGCGGCGCGGCGTTCACCGCGGGTCGGGATGGCAGGATTAGTGTGGCACGCCAACAGGGGCGGACAACGGAGCGGGGCATGGCGACGGGCAGACGAATGCGCTGGATGGCCGTGGCATGGCTGGCGGTGGCGACACCGGCGTTGGCGCAGCTGGCGCTGCCGTCGGCCGGCGGGCTGGTGCAGGACATCACCCAGGGCATGCAGGGCGGCATGAATCGGGTGGGGGAGTCGCTGCAGGATGCGCGCGGCGATCTCGAACGGCTGCGGCTGAAACGCCTGCAGGCGCTGCTGCGCAGCGATCCGCGCGGGCTGGAGCGCGACGAGGGCGGCGCGGTGGTGATGCGCGGGCAGGTGGTGGCGCTGGAGCCGGACCCGGCGGCGCTGCAAGCGGCGCAGGCGGCCGGCTTCGCGGTGTTGGAGCAGCGCAGCTTCGGCGAATTCGGGCTGCGCCTGGTGGTGCTGCAGGTGCCGTCGGGCCTGTCCACGCGCCGCGCCCTGCAGCAACTGCGCGAGCGCGATCCGCAGGGCGAGTACGACTACAACCACGTCTACAGCGGATCGGCGGCGGCGCCACCGGCGCCCGC
>NZ_AQOI01000098.1:0-32335 GCF_000364665.1 Xanthomonas sp. SHU 199 | reverse complement strand
TGGGGGAGGCGGCGGCGGTGCGTCCACCAGGGTGACCATGATGTTGCGTTCCTTCTCCGCCACCGCCTTGGGCGCAACGGCCGGAATCAGCAGCAACATCAGCGCCGCAAGATGCAGCGCGATTACGAAGGCAATACCGATGATGCGCGGCCAGCTAAGGCCGGAGGCGTCATCTTTGTCGTACTGCCGATGGATGACCAGTTGTTCCGTCATGCGCCAATGACTCAATTAAAGGGGGGCGGATTCCGCTGTGGAGCGGAACCCAAGTTCACGCGGCAATGACACCGCAGGAACCTCCAAGCTTATACCAATCCCTGTTACCTGCACTACTTTCAGCACTGGTCTTCGGGGGCTTTTTTTGCGTGCTACTTCAGGTTGATGATCTTCTTGGCGTCTTCCGGCTTTTTGACGCCCTTGGCCAGTGCCTGCTGCGCGGCCTGCTTGGCCTCGGCAACGCGGCCTTCCGAATGCAGCACCTTGGCCAGGTTGAGATAGGTTTCGCCGTCCTTGGACAGCGGCGCCGCCTTCTGCCAGTTCTCGATCGCCTGCGGCAGCTGGTCGGTGTAGTAGTACGACTGCGCCAACGCCAGGTAGGTCTGGTAGTCCGGCTTCAGAATGCCCTTCTGCATGCCTTCGTTGATGACTGCGATGACGTCCTTTTCGTGACCATCGGTGTTGGCGTAGATCGAGTACAGCTGCTTGTATTCCTTCTCGTCGGTCAGCTGACCGGCGGCACGCAGCTTGTCCATCACCGCCGCGGCCTTGTCCATCTGGTCGGCCTGCATGTACATGCTGGCCAGGTTGAGCTGGGCCTTCTTGTCGTTGGGCGACTTGGCGGCCAGCGCCTCGGCGGCCTTGACCGCTTCACCGGTCTGGCCGGCTTCGGCGTAGGACGCCATCAGCAGCTGATTCCAGCTGTCCTTCGGCTCCGGCGACGCGGCGATCGCCTGCTTCAGCGCCGGGATCGCTTCCTGGTAGCGCTGCGCCTGGTACAGCGCCTGGCCCTTGAGGATCAGGTCTTCCGGGCGGGTCGACTTGGTTTCGGCGAGGAACTTGTCGAGGGTGGCCAGGCCTTCGGCGGTCTGCTCGTCCTGCAGCTGCAGCTGCGCCAGCATCAGCATCGACTGGTAGTGGCCGTTGTTGTCCAGGCCGTTGAACTGGATCGCCTGCTTCAGGTACGCCTGCGCGGCCTTGCTGTCGTCGAGGTTGTAGGCGGCCTGCGCGGCCAGCTGCGCGGCCAGCGACTTGTCGTACTCGTTGGCGCCGCTGTTGGCCAGGATCTCATCGGCCTGGGCGCGCACCGCCGCGTAGTCCTCGCCCTTGTTGTAGGTGTCGATGAGCTTCTGCAGCTTGCTGCCGAGCTTGGACGACGGCTTGCCGGTCGGCTCCTTGCGCTCGGCATTGGGGAACAGCACCGCCGCCTTCTCGTTCTTCGCATTGCGCGAGGAGCGGTGGTCGGTGCGATCGCTCTGCGCAGCGGCATCGGTCACCACCGCGCCACCGAGGGCGGCGGCGATCACCAGGGACAACAACGCTTGCTTGCGAATGCGGAATTTCATGGGTCACCTCGGTGGAAACCGCCCGGAGCGGCACGGAAGACGGAGCGGCCATTCCTCGGCCGAGCCAGCAAACCTATCAGAAACCTGTACGCCGTGAAAACGTTTTTGGATGCGTTTTCTGTGACAGTGCCGGCGACGGACACAGGGACGACGGACGACTCAGCCGCACTTGGGCGTCCTGCCGGCGCTGCGCGCCTGCGCATACACCGGTTCCAGCGCGGCGACGTCGCGCTGCAGCTCGCCGATGCGGGCACTCGGATCGGGGTGGGTGGACAGCCATTGCGGCGGACGTGCGCCGCCGGCGGCCATCATGTTCTTCCACAGATCCACCGCCTGCGCGGGGTCGAATCCGGCCTGCGCCATCAGGCGCTGGCCGACGACATCCGCTTCGGTTTCCTGCTGGCGCGAACCGGGCAGCAGGAACAGGGTCTGCGCGGTCATGCCGCCGACCTGGCCGACGGTGTCGGCCGCGCCCTGACCGTAGCGGGCACCGGCCAACGCGCCAATCACGCTCAGGCCTGCCTGCGCACCGAGCTGGCGGGTAATGCGTTCTTCGTGATGACGCGAAATGACGTGGCCGATCTCGTGGCCGAGCACGGCGGCGAGCTGGTCCTGGTTCTTGGCCACGCTGAAGATGCCGCTGTTGACCCCGACCTTGCCGCCAGGCAGGGCGAACGCGTTGGGTTCCTTGTCGTTGAACAGCGCGGTTTCCCAGCCGGTGCCGCGCCATTGCTCGGGCAGCTGCGCGACCAGGGTGTTGACCACGCAGCGCACGTAGGCGTTGCGCTTGGGATCGGTGTCCAGCTGTTCCTTGGCCTTGGCTTCGGCGAACGCCTGCGCGCCCATCTGGTCGAGTTGTTGTTGCGAGATGCCGCCCACGACCTGGGTACGCCCGGTTGGCGATGTCGTCGTCGCACACGCTGCCAGCAGCATCGCCAGCGATGCGCCAAGTACCACTTGCTTCATACAGTCCCCCCTCCTAACACGCGTCGCAGTGTGGGGGGCCGCGTCTTAACATTTCGTCAAACAAACCTTCAGGTTGCGCCAAACCAGTAGAGTCCGGCGACCGCGATGGCGTTGTTGAGGCCATGCGCGGCGATCGGTGCCCATAGGGTGCCGGTGCGCTTGTACAGCCAGGCGAACGCCGCGCCCATGCCGCCGTAGACCAGCCACAGTTGCGCGGTGGCGGCCAGGCTGTTGCCGGTGGTCCCCGGTACTTCGTGCACCAGGGCGAAGGCGGCGCCGCTGAGCAGCATGCCCAACCGCGGCCGGCCTGCGTCCCACAGCCGCCCGAACAGCACGCGGCGGAACAGCAGTTCCTCGTAGGCCGGGGCGATCACGATCGCGAACACGCACAGGAACAGCGGCATCTGCGCCATCGCGTCCTGCATCAGCGGCAGGTTGGTCGGCACCGGCTTGATGCCGATCTGCGCCGCCAGCGCGGAGATCGCCGCGCTGCCGACGAACACGCCGACCGCGACCAGCAGCACCCAGCCCCAGGTCGAGGGTGTGCGCGCCGCCTGCCAGGAGGCACGGCGCTCGGCGGCGCTGGCCGGACGCCGCAGGAAGTACAGCAGCAGCGCCGCGGAGAGCGTGCTGACCAGGGCGATCAGCAGTTGCGCCAGCGCGCCCGGCTGGCCGACCCGCTGCGCCACCACCGATGCCAGGCGATCGGCGGGGATGCCGTGCGCCTTCAGTTCCATCGCCAGCTGGAAGCCGCGGATCACGCCCCAGACCAGGCCGCTCAGCACGCTCACCGCCAGCAGCACCACCGCCGCCAGCAGCACGTCGAGGAAGAAACCGAGGATCGGCCGGCGCGGACGGGCCGGCGGCGCGGAAGGCAACGGCAGCGGGGTGGCGGGCAACGGCGGTGCGGTCATCGCGATCCTGTGCGGAAGCGGGCGGAAGGCACAGCGGGACGCCCGCCCCGGCGTACGCCAGGGCGGGAACCGCCAGGGTCAGATATCGAGGTTGGCGACCTTCAGCGCGTTTTCTTCGATGAAGTCGCGGCGCGGTTCGACCACGTCGCCCATCAGCGTGCTGAAGATCTGGTCGGCGGCGACCGCGTCCTCGATGCGCACCTGCAGCAGGCGACGCGTGTCCGGGTTCACCGTGGTCTCCCACAGCTGCTCGGCGTTCATTTCGCCCAGGCCCTTGAAGCGCTGGATCTGGCGGCCCTTCTTGGCCTCCTCGAACAGCCAGGCGTAGGCCTGGGCGAAGCTGGTGATGGCCTGGGTCTTGTTGCCGCGCACGATCTGCGCGCCCTCGCGCACCAGCCCATGCAACTCCCGCGCGATCTCACGCAGCGGCCGCAGCTCGCCGCTCTCGAACACCGCCATCGGCACCACATAGGTGGTCTCCTCGCCCATGTGCCGGCGCTCCACCAGCAGGGTGGCCAGGCGCTGCGCGTTGGACGCCTGGAAACGCAGGCTGTAGCGCGCCGAGCCCAGGCTGCCGCGGTTGAGCACCGCCTGCAGCGCGTCCAGGCTCGGATGCGTCTCGCCCTCGCTCTCGAGCTGGGCCACGTCCAGCGGCGGCAGGTCGATCAGCGCGCTCAGCAGCGCCGGGTCGTAGCGGTGCGCATTGCGCGCCACCGCCTCGTTGGCGCTGGCGAACAGCAGCAGCAGCTTCTCCAGCGCCGCGCCGGTGATCGGTGGCTCGTTGCTGGCCGGAACCAGCGCCGCGCCTTCGACCGCGCTGCTGGCCAGGTAGGCGTTGAGCGCGTTGTCGTCCTTCAGGTACAGCTCCTGCTTGCCCTGCTTGAGCCGGTACAGCGGCGGCAGGCCGATGTAGACGTAGCCGCGCTCGATCAGCTCCGGCATCTGCCGGTAGAAGAAGGTCAGCAGCAGGGTGCGGATGTGCGCGCCGTCGACGTCGGCGTCGGTCATGATGATGATGCGGTGGTAGCGCAGCTTGTCCGGGTTGTACTCGTCGCGGCCGATGCCGGTGCCCAGCGCGGTGATCAGCGTGCCGACCTGGTCGGAGGACAGCATGCGGTCGAAGCGCGCGCGCTCGACATTGAGGATCTTGCCGCGCAGCGGCAGCACCGCCTGGTTCTTGCGGTTGCGGCCCTGCTTGGCCGAGCCACCTGCCGAGTCGCCCTCGACGATGAACAGCTCCGACAGCGCCGGATCCTTTTCCTGGCAGTCGGCCAGCTTGCCGGGCAGGCCGGCGATGTCCAGCGCGCCCTTGCGACGGGTCAGGTCTCTTGCCTTGCGCGCGGCCTCGCGGGCGCGGGCGGCATCGACGATCTTGCCGGCGATGGCCTTGGCCTCGTTGGGGTTCTCCTGCAGGAACTCCTCCAGGCGCGCGCCGAAGGCGTTTTCCACGGCCGGGCGCACGTCGGAGCTGACCAGCTTCTCCTTGGTCTGGCTGGAGAAGCTGGGATCCGGCACCTTCACCGACAGCACCGCGATCATGCCTTCGCGCATGTCGTCGCCGGTCAGATTGATCTTGGCCTGTTTGGCGATGCCGTTCTGCTCGATGTAGGTATTGAGCACGCGGGTCAACGCGCCGCGGAAGCCGGCCAGGTGGGTGCCGCCGTCCTTCTGCGGGATGTTGTTGGTGAAGCAGTACATCGTCTCCTGGTAGGAGTCGGTCCACTGCAGCGCCACGTCCACGGTGATGCCGTTGTGCTCGCCGGTGACAGAGATCACGTTCGGGTGCAGCGGGGTCTTCAGCTGCGCCAGGTGCTCGACGAAGCTGCGGATGCCGCCCTCGTAGTGGAAGTCGTCGCGGCGCCCCTCGCCGCGCTCGTCGGCGAGCACGATCTTGACCCCGGAATTGAGGAAGGACAGCTCGCGCAGGCGCCGGGCCAGGATGTCGTAGTGGAACTCCACGTTGTTGTGGAAGGCCACCACCGACGGCCAGAAGCGCACGGTGGTACCGCGCTGGGTGGTCTCGCCGAGCCGAACCAGCGGCGCGACGGCCGCGCCGTTGCTGAATTCCTGCTGGTAGTGCGAGCCGCCCTGGAACACGTCCAGCAGCAGCTTCTCCGAGAGCGCGTTGACCACGCTGACGCCCACTCCGTGCAGGCCGCCGGACACCTTGTAGCTGTTGTCGTCGAACTTGCCGCCGGCGTGCAGGACGGTCATCACCACTTCGGCGGCGGAGACCTCGCGGCCGAGCTTGGCGCTCATCTGCGCGTGCTTGCCGACCGGGATACCGCGGCCGTTGTCCGACACCGAGACCGAACCATCGGCGTGAATGGTTACCGCGACGTGGTCCGCGTGCCCGGCCAGGGCTTCGTCGATGGAGTTGTCGACGACCTCGAACACCATGTGATGCAGACCGGTGCCGTCATGGACGTCGCCGATGTACATGCCGGGCCGCTTGCGGACCGCCTCCAGGCCTTCCAGGGCGGTGATGCTGTTGGCGTCGTAGTTGCCGTTGCTGGGCGGGGTGTTCTGTTCGTCGGTCATGCGGGTGCCGTAGGCTCCACGAGGCGGCGAAGACAGGCCGGGGCCGGTTCGCGCCGCTGGATAGGGGATTGGCGGAAATTATAGCAGCCCGGGCCGCCGGACCCGCGGCGGCCTAGGAAACGGCCAGGATCTGGCCATGTTCCACGTGGAACCGGGCGATCGGCAGGCTGACGTCGGCCAGCGCCTGCGGGGTCTCGGTGGCAGTGACAAAGACCTGCGCCGGCCCGCCACGCAGGCGCTCCAGCACCCGAGCCTGGTGGTGGCGGTCCAGCTCCGAGCCCAGATCGTCCAAGGCGATCACCGGCCATTCGCCGCGCTGCTCGGCGTAGTCCTCGGCCTGCGCCAGCAGGCAGGCCAGGGCGGTGAGCTTGGCCTGGCCGCGGGAGAGCGCATCACGGCCGGGAATCTCGGCAAAACTGAGGCTCCAGTCGGCCCGGTGCGGACCGGCAGAGGTATAGCCGAGCTGACGGTCGCGTTCGCGGTTGAGCAGTAGCGCGTCGGCCAGCGACACCTCCTGGCGGCGCCAGCCGGGCGCGAACTGCAGATGTGAGATACCCAGCGCTGGCGCCAGATCCGGGGCGAGGGCGAGCAGGCGCTGGAGCAACCTGTCCAGGTAGTCCTGACGGCGCGAGGTCAACGGCTCACCAGACTCGGCGAGCTCGTGATCCCAGGCATCCAGCGCCGCGCCGCTGCCACCGCTCTTGAGCAGCGCATTGCGCTGCTTGAGCGCGCGAGCATAGCGTCGCCACAGGGACAGGAAGTCAGGTTCCACGTGGAACAAACCCCAGTCGACGAAGCGGCGGCGGGGCTCGCCGCCGCCGCTGACCAGCAGGTGGCTGCCCGGCTCGAAGGTCACCACCGCCAGCGCCGCACACAAGGTGCCGAGGTGGCCAACGTCCTGGCCATCGAGGCGGCCACGCCATTCCTGACCGCTGTGGCGCAGTCCGGCGCGGCGCCGGCGTGTCGCGCCGGCTTCAGCCGACTGCTCCTGCCATTCGACGAACACGTCCAGTGCGTCCTGGCCCTGGCTGACCAGCCCATCGCGCACGCGACCACGGAAGCTGCGGCCATACGCCATCAGGTGCATCGCCTCGAGCACCGTGGTCTTGCCGGCGCCGTTGTCGCCGGTGATCAGGTTCAGTCCAGGCGCGGGCGCCAGCTCGAGCGCCGCGAACCGGCGCAGGTGGTGGAAGTCGAGACGGGAGACGTGCATGCGGGGATAGAGGCGAAGGCGCTCGCACCGGGCGCACGCAGATCGGGGCTTGGGGTAGGGCGGCAGCATACCCAAAACGGCTCGCGGGCGTTGTTAGGACGACCGCGTTCGTGACAAGTTGGCAGCGTCCTGCACAGCGGTATCCGCGTGATTAGGGCGGATGGACTCGCACGGGCAGTTGGGAGGCGTGGGGTCCATGGGCCGGCCAGGCGAACGCAGGCACGCCGCGTCCCACACAGCCTACCTCGCCCTTTGAGACTGGGGTGCTACCGCCGATGTCCGGGAGCGCGTCTCTTGGAGACACGCCAGTGGCCCGTGCGCGTTGGGCGGGTAATGCCACTGCACCGCCTGCGCCGGCCCGCCAGTGGCAACGGAACCTACTTACCGCGGCAGTATTGACCTTTGGATGCCACAAAAAGAAAACCCGGCACGAAGGCCGGGTCGCTTTCGCACGTGTTCCACGTGGAACACGAAACGGGAACCGTCAGAGACGCAGCGGCATCACCACATGACGCGAGCGGGCGCTGCTGGCTTCCCGGACCAGCGCCGATGAGTTGGCGTCGCGCAGCTGGATCACCACGAACTCCTCGCGCAGCGCGGACAGCGCGTCGAGCAGGTAGTTCACGTTGAAGCCGATCGCCAGGTCGCTGACCTTGGTGTCCGCTTCCACTTCTTCCTGCGCTTCTTCCTGTTCCGGGTTATGCGCGCTGATCTTCAGCTGGCCCGGCGAGACTTCCACGCGCACGCCGCGGTACTTCTCGTTGGACAGGATCGCCGCACGCTGCAGCGATGCGCGCAGGATCTCGCGATCCAGCTTGACCTCGCGGTCGGCACCGATCGGTATCACCGCTTCGTAATCGGGGAAGCGACCGTCGATCAGCTTGGAGGTAAAGGTGACATCGTCGCGCTTGACCCGCACGTGCGCGCGGCCGACTTCCAGCTCGACTTCGCGCTCGCCGCCTTCCAGCAGGCGCTGCAGCTCGGTCACGCCCTTGCGCGGCACGATGATCTGGCGCTTGGCGCCGCCGGCGTTCTCCAGCTCGGTCTCGCACAGCGCCAGGCGATGGCCGTCGGTGGCCACGCAGCGCAGGGTCTGGTCGCGCAGGTCGAACAGCAGGCCGTTGAGGTAGTAGCGCACGTCCTGCTGCGCCATCGCGAACGCGGTGCGCTCGATCAGTTCCTTCAGCGCGGCTTCCGGCACCACCACGCGCTCGGTGGCTTCCACTTCGTCGACCGACGGGAAGTCGTTGGCTGGCAGCGTGGCCAGGGTGAAGCGGCTACGCCCGGCCTGTACGGTGATCTTGTCGCCGGACTGCGAGACGGTGACCTTGCTGCCGTCGGGCAGGGCACGCACGATCTCGAACAGCTTGCGCGCCGGGATCGTGGTTTCGCCGTCCTGGGCATCGTCGACCGCAATGCGCGAGACCATTTCCACTTCCAGATCGGTACCGGTCAGCGACAGCTGGCCACCCTGCACCTGCACCAGGAAGTTGGCCAGAACCGGCAAGGTCTGGCGGCGTTCGACCACATTGACGACTTGCGCCAATGGCTTGAGGAAGGCTTCGCGCTGCAGTGTGAAACGCATGTGGTTCCGTGCCCCTATGCTTTAAAAGATGTGGAATAAATCAAAAGCTTGGTGGTGATGGTAGAGCGAAATTCGGTGCAAATGTAGCTCAAACCACTGAAAACAAAAGATTTTTAGCGCCCTCAATCCCGTGTACTACTGTCCCGGAACTGGTGGGGAAACCTGTGGATAGTTTTGCCGTCGCCGCCGCGTCGCGCTTTATCCACAGTTTCTCCCGGATTTGTCGCGAAGTCATGCACCGATTTATCCGGCGTCCGCCACCCGGGCCGCCGCACTACTCGCTGAGCTTGCGGATCAGCTTGTCCCAGTCTTCGCGGAGCTTGCCGTCGGTTTCCATCAGGTGCTTGATCTGCCGGCAGGCGTGCAACACGGTGGTGTGGTCGCGCCCGGCGAACGCATCGCCGATCTCCGGCAGGCTGTGTTCGGTCAGCTCCTTAGTCAGCGCCATCGCCACCTGCCGCGGCCGCGCCAGCGAGCGCGTGCGCCGCTTGGACAGCAGATCCTTGATCTGCAGGCCGTAGTAGTCGGCCACGGTCTTCTGGATGTTGGGGATGCCGATCGCCTGCTGCTGCGCACGGAGCAGGTCGCGCAGGGTTTCCTGGGCGAACTCGGTGGTGATCGCGCGGCCGGTGAAGTTGGCGCGCGCCGCCAGCGTGTTGAGCGCGCCTTCCAGGTCGCGCACGTTCGAGCGCATCTTCTTGGCGATCAGGAACGCCACGTCGTCGGGGATCTCCGCGCCGCGCTCGCGCGCCTTGGCCAGCACGATCGCCGCGCGGGTCTCGAAATCGGGCGGATCGATCGCCACCGACAGGCCCCAGGCCAGGCGCGACTTCAGTCGCGGCTCCAGCCCTTCGACCTCGCGCGGGTAGCGGTCGCAGGTCAGGATGATCTGCTGACGGCCGTCGAACAGCGCGTTGAAGGTGTGGAAGAACTCTTCCTGGGTGCGGTCCTTGCCGGCGAAGAACTGGATATCGTCGATCAGTAGCGCGTCCACCTGCTGGAACTGGCGCTTGAACTGGTCCATGGTCTTGTCCTGCAGCGCACGGATCATCGCGCTGAAGAACTGTTCCGAGCGCAGGTACATCACCCGCGCGTTCGGATTCTGCTCGCGCATGGCGTTGCCGGCAGCGAACATCAGATGGGTCTTGCCCAGGCCGGTGCCGCCGTACAGCAGCAGCGGGTTGTGCGCGCGGTCGCCGGGTTTCTGCGCGGCCTGCACCGCCGCGGCCAGGCCGAGCTGGTTGCTGCGGCCTTCGACGAAGTTGGCGAAGGTGTAGTGCGAATCGAGGTTGCCGGCGAACGGCTCCAGCAACGGCGGCGCCGGGGTGCGTGCGGCCGCGGTCTCGCTGGGCGGGGCGGCGGCCGGTTCCGGCGCGCGCGGACGCGAGCCGACCTGCAGCAGCACCTCGCCGCTGCCGGCGAAATAGGTCAGCAGTTCGCGGATACGCGGCAGGTAGCGCTCGCGCACCTGCTCGACGATGAAGGCGTTCGGGGCGTACAGCACCATGCTGTTGTCATGGCGCTGTTCGGCTTGCAGCGGTTTCAACCAAGTGTGAACGTCCTCGGCTGGAAATTCGGCTTCCAGACGTTCCAGGCAACGGGGCCAAGCATCCATCAGATCTAAATTCGTCGATAGACCGGGCATGAAGGGCGCGCTCGGGCGCGGCGCATTCGGCCGGTGGGAGAGGAAAGCGGATGGATCAGACTACCACCGGCGCGCAGGGTCGGGAATGGTTTTCCCACGGCTATTCACAGATCCATCCACAGGCCTGGCACGGCCGTGCTCCGTTCCGGTCGTCACAGGGAGTTGACCGCGGCGTAAGGGGTCCTATAGAATTTCCGGTTCTTTCCGCCCCATTCAGATCAGAGCGCCCCGATGGCCACCAAGCGCACCTTCCAGCCCAGCAACCTCAAGCGCAAGCGCGACCACGGCTTCCGTGCCCGTATGGCCACCGCCGACGGCCGCAAGATCCTGGCCCGTCGCCGCGCCAAGGGCCGTAAGCGCCTGAGCGCTTGATTGCTTCGCCGCCCCAGGCGGCGCCTGCAATCCGGACCGTGAATCATCCCGACCCGCGTAGGCGATTTCCTCGCTCTGCGCGGGTTCGCACGTCTGCGGAATATCGCGTCGTGTTCGATGCCGCGCGCCGCTGTTCCGAGCCGCTGATGAGCCTGCACTGGCGCAGTGCGCCGCACCCGGCGCGGCTGGGTCTGGCGGTGTCGCGCAAGGTCGACAAGCGCGCGGTCGTGCGCAATCGCATCAAGCGCGTGCTGCGCGACGCCACGCGGCAGCTGTTGCCGTGGCTGAAGCCCGGCGACTACGTGGTGGTGGCGCGCAGCGCCGCCGCCCAGGCCAGCGGCGAGCAGCTGCGCCAGGCCTATCTGCGCCTGCTGCGTCGCGCCGGCGCATTGCCGGCCCCGGCCGCGGACGGCACAATGCCGCCGCCCGATCGTCCTTCTTCCCCCACATCCACGTCAGAACCTGCTTCTGGCTGAGCCGAGCTTGCCTGTCCGATGAACCAGACCCGCCTTTTCCTGATTTTCGCCTGGCTGATGGTCGCGGCGCTGTTGTGGATGGAGTGGAACAAGGAACACGCGCCGAACGCCACCGCGGCGACGGTCGCGGCGGCGACCACGGTGCCGCCGGCGCAGGACGCCGATGCCGGCGCCACGCATGCGCCGGCCGTTCCGCAGGCCACGGTGCCCGGCACCGCGCCGGCCAGCACCACGCCCGAGACCGCCGCGGCCAGCGCCGCGCCGCGGGTCACCGTCACCACCGACGTGCTGCGCCTGACCCTGGACGGCCGCAGCGTGTTCGACGCCGACCTGTTGCTGTTCCCGCAGACCAAGCAGCCGGGCAGCCCGCCGGTGCAGCTGCTGACCGAGGACGCGGCGCATCCGTACACCGCCACCAGCGGCTGGGTCGGCGAGCACAACTCGCCGTCGCCGGGCCCGGGCGGCTTCCGCCCCGAACACCCGGGCCAGGAGTACGTGCTAGCCAAGGGCCAGGACAGCCTGCAGGTGCCGTTCGTGTGGAATGGCCCGGACGGCGTGACCATTCGTCGCGTGTACACCCTGCAGCGCGGCCACTACGCCGTGCAGGTGCGCGACGAGGTCGTCAACCACGGCAGCAAGCCGTGGCAAGGCTACGTGTTCCGCAAGCTGAGCCGGGTGCCGACCATCGTCAGCCGCGGCATGACCAACCCGGATTCCTTCAGCTTCAACGGCGCCACCTGGTTCAGCCCGGCCGACGGCTACCAGCGTCGTGCGTTCAAGGACTACCTGGAAGACGGCCCGCTCAACCAGACCATCTCCGGCGGCTGGATCGCGCTGCTGCAGCACCACTTCTTCACCGGCTGGATTCCGCAGGCCGACCAGCAGGCGCTGTACGTGCTGTCCAACGACGGCCCGCGGCATGTGATCGAAGCACGCGGCCCGGGCTTCACCGTGGCGCCGGGCGCCAGCGCCAGCACCGAGGCGCGGCTGTGGGTCGGCCCGAAGCTGGTCAGCCAGATCGCCAAGGAGAACGTGCGCGGCCTCGACCGCGTGGTCGACTACAGCCGCTTCTCGCTGATGGCGCTGCTCGGCCAGGGCCTGTTCTGGATCCTCAGCCACCTGCACAGCCTGCTCGGCAACTGGGGCTGGTCGATCGTCGGCCTGGTGGTGCTGCTGAAGCTGATGCTGTATCCGCTGTCGGCCGCGCAGTACAAGAGCATGGCCAAGATGCGCAAGTTCCAGCCGCGCATCCAGCAGCTCAAGGAGCGCTACGGCGACGACAAGCAGAAGTTCCAGACGGCGATGATGGAGCTGTACAAGAAGGAGAAGATCAACCCGATGGGCGGCTGCCTGCCGGTGCTGATCCAGATGCCGATTTTCTTCGCGCTGTACTGGGTGCTGGTGGAGTCGGTGGAACTGCGCCAGGCGCCGTGGTTCGCCTGGATCCAGGACCTGACCGCGCGCGATCCCTATTTCATCCTGCCGGTGATCAACGTGGCGGTGATGTGGCTGACGCAGAAGCTGACGCCGTCGCCGGGCATGGATCCGGTGCAGGCCAAGATGATGCAGTTCATGCCGCTGGTGTTCGGCGTGATGATGGCCTTCGTGCCGTCCGGTCTGGTGCTGTACTGGGTCACCAACGGTTCGCTGGGTCTGCTGCAGCAGTGGTGGATGACCAAGCGCCACGGCGAACCGGCCACTGCCGGTGGTGGCGGCAGCGGCAAGCCGCCGGCCAAGGCCAAGAAGTAAACCCGACAACGCCCGCCCTCCGGCGGGCGTTGCGCATGCGGCCGGGGAAGGCGCCGGCGTCTGCGCTGTTCCCGTAGCGCCTTGCTCGCGAGTCCGTGGTCATGCGCAAGCGCCATCGTCCGTTGTCGTCGTCCGTGGCCGTGATCGGCCTGCTCGCCTTGGCGCTGGCCGCGTGCCAGCGCACGCCTGCCGACAGCGCGGCGACGCCGTCCAAGCCCGCGACATCGGCGCCGGCGATCGCCATTCCAGGCTCTCCCGCATTGCAGGCCCAGGCGACGACGCTGCTGCAAGGCCTGCAGGCGCAGCTGGCGGCGCAGCGCAAGATCATCGTGTTGCTGGCCGACGAGGCCAAGCAGTCGCCCGCCGACCGACAGACCTCCAGCAGCGTCGGCCAGCAGCTGTTCCACGAGGGCCTGGAGCGCCGCGAGGCGCTGGCCAAGCAGTTCGATGCGCTGCTGGCGCTGCCCGACCCGCAGCGCTTCGCCGCGGTCGGCAGCCTGCTCGACTACGTCGAATCGGCGCCGGACCTGTACGACGCCGACCGCCTGGCATTCCGCGAGATTCTCGCCGACTGGCAGGTGCGCATCGGCAAGGACTCCTCGCTGCCGGCGATCAAGCTGCACCAGCGCATCGGCGAAGACCTGGAAGCGCTCGACGAGATCGAACGCACCTACAACCGCGAGATCACCGCGATCTTCAGCCGCTTCGACCGTACCCGCGCGATCGTGCAGAAGCGCGAGAAGTGGGAGGACTACGTCGCCCACCTGGGCACGCTGTACACGCGCGAGGCGATCCTGCGCGACTACGGCGTGATCACGCCGTACCCGATGTCGATGAAGGACAGCGACCGCGAGGTGTTCGGCCGCGACCTGCCGCCGAAGACCGTGGTGCTGAGTTTCGACGACGGTCCGCATCGCGAGTACACCGACGAGATCGTCGCCATCCTCAAGCGCTACGACGTGCCGGCCACGTTCTTCGAAGTCGGCCGCAACCTGGGCAAGCTGGAGCCGGATGGCAAGGTCGACCTGTCGCCGCTGGCCAGCGTCAGCCGCAGCCTGATGGAGCAGGGCTACACCGTCGGCAACCACAGCCTGACCCACGCGCAGCTGTCCAAGGAAACCGGCGCCGCGCTGCGCAGCCAGATCCTCGACACCGACCGCATGCTGCGCGCGGTCGACGCCAAGCGTGCGCCGCTGTTCCGCTTCCCATACGGCGCGCGCAACGCCGAGGGTATGCAGATCCTCGGCGAGGCCGGCCTGAAGTCGGTGATGTGGAACGTGGATTCGCTGGACTGGGCCGACCCGGTGCCGGAGTCGATCGTACAGCGCGTGCTCGAGCAGGTCGGCCGCGAGCAGCGCGGCATCCTGCTGTTCCACGACATCCACGAACGCACGGTCAAGGCGTTGCCGCAGATCCTTGACCGACTCAGCGCCGACGGTTACCAGTTCGCCGCCTGGAACGGGCGCGACTTCAGCGTGGCGCGCGCCGCCAGCAACGCTGCCGCGCCGGCGGTGACCAGCGGCTACGACAAGTCGTGGGCCATCGTCATCGGCATCGACGACTACGCGCACTGGCCCAAGCTGCAGTACGCGGCCAACGATGCGCAGGCCATCGCGCAGACGCTGACCGGCAGCTTCGGTTTCCCGTCGTCGCAGGTGATCGTGCTGAAGAACCAGGAGGCGACCCGCAACAACATCCTGGCCGCTTTCCACGATCGTCTCGCACACGGCGGCGTCGGCAAGAACGACCGCGTGTTCGTGTTCTTCGCCGGCCACGGCGCGACCCGCAAGCTGGCCTCCGGGCGCGACCTCGGCTACATCGTGCCGGCCGACTCGGACCCGGCGCAGTTCGCCACCGACGCGATTCCGATGACCGAGATCCAGGACATCGCCGAAAGCCTGGAAGCCAAGCACGTGCTGTTCGTGATGGACGCCTGCTACAGCGGTCTGGGCCTGACCCGCGGCGGCGGTACCAGCGCCTACCTGCGCGAGAACGCGCGGCGCATCGCCCGACAGATGCTCACCGCCGGCGGCGCCGACCAGCAGGTCGCCGACAGCGGCCCCAACGGCCATTCGGTGTTCACCTGGGTGCTGCTGCAGGCGCTGTCGGGCAAGGCCGACCTCAACGGCGACGGCCTGATCACCGGCACCGAGCTGGCCGCCTACGTGGCGCCGGCGGTGTCGAGCATCTCGCAGCAAACGCCCGCGTTCGGCAGCCTGCCAGGTTCGCAGGGCGGCGAGTTCGTGCTGCAGGTGCCGGAGGGCGAGGAATTCCTCACCGCCAGCACCCAGCAACTGTCCTCGGCGGCGATCGCAATGAACGACCGCGTCGATGCGGCGGCGCCGGCATCGACCGCGACCCCGAACGCGGGCGCCAGCAGCGCCGACGCACCGCCCGCTGCGTCCAACCCGGCGGTGGTGGTCAAGGACCTGCAGGGTGGCGAACGCCCGTTGGCGGTGCCGGCCGCGGCCGGTCCGGTGTCCGACCGCCAGCGTGCGCAGCGCGCCAACGATCGCGGCCTGCAGCTGTACAAGGAGAAGCGCTACGACGAGGCCGAAGCGCAGTTCACCGAGGCGCTGAAGCTGCGCCCGGACTTCGCGCTGGCGGCCAACAACCTGGGCTTCATCTACTATCGCCAGGGCAAGTACGCGCAGGCCGTGCGCTGGCTGGAGAACACGCTGAAGATCGATCCCTCGCGCGCGGTGGCCTACGTCAACCTGGGCGACGCCTACCGCCAGCTCGGCGATGCGGCCAAGGCCAAGCGCGCCTTCCAGACCTACCTGGAGCTGCAACCCAACGGAGCGTCGGCCGCCTACGTCCGCGGCCAGCTGCAGACGCTGTGATCCACCGCGCCGCCGAACCTGTCGCCTTCGCCATGCCGTCTTCCGCCACCGAGACCATCGCCGCCATCGCCACCGCTCCCGGCGCGGGTGGCGTCGGCGTGGTGCGCGTGTCCGGTCCGGCGGCGGCGGCCATCGCCGAGGGGCTGGGCCTGGGCGCGCTGGTGCCGCGCAGCGCGCGCTACGCGCGTTTTCGCGACGCGCATGGCGAGATCGTGGACGACGGTATCGCGCTGTGGTTTCCGGCACCGCGCAGCTTCACCGGCGAGGACGTGCTGGAACTGCAGGCGCACGGCAGCCCGGTGCTGCTGCGGCACTTAGTGGCACGCTGCTGCGAACTCGGCGCGCGTCCGGCGCGTCCGGGCGAATTCAGCGAGCGCGCCTTCCTCAACCGCAAGCTGGACCTGGCCCAGGCCGAGGCGATCGCCGACCTGATCGCCGCCGGCGACCTGCGCGCGGCACGCGCGGCACGGCGCTCGCTGGACGGGGTGTTTTCGCGTCGCGTCGACGACCTGGCCGAACAGCTGATCCGACTGCGCATCCACATCGAAGCGGCGATCGATTTCGCCGACGAGGCGCTGGACACGCTGGGCGGTGCGCAGGTCCGCGCCGGCCTGGCGCAGGCGCGCGCGGCTCTAGAGCAGCTGCGTGCCGACGCCGAACGCGGCCGGCGCCTGCGCGATGGCCTGCACGCGGTGCTGGTCGGCCCGCCGAATGCCGGCAAGAGTTCGCTGCTCAACGCGCTGGCCGGCAGCGACCGCGCCATCGTCACCGACATCGCCGGCACCACCCGCGACACCTTGCACGAGACCGTGCGCCTGGACGGTGTGGAACTGACCCTGGTCGACACCGCCGGCCTGCGCGAGGGCGGCGATGCGATCGAGCGCGAGGGCATGCGCCGCGCGCGCCAGGAACTGCAGCGCGCCGACCTGGCGCTGATCGTGCTCGACGCGCGCGAGGCCGCGGCCGGCCAGGCCGCGATCGCCGATGCCATCGCGGATGTGCCGCAGCGCCTGTGGATCCACAACAAGAGCGACCTGCTCGCCGCCGTGCCCGCGGCCAGTGCCGAGCGCGTCTACGTTTCTGCGGCTACCGGCAGCGGGCTGGAGCAGTTGCACGCGCAGTTGCGCGCGATCGCCGGTGCCGCGGCCGGCGAGGGTAGCGACGGCGAATTCTCCGCGCGCGCCCGCCACGTCGACGCGCTGCAGCGCGCCGCGACGCATGCCGACGCGGCGGCGGTCGAACTGCAGCACGAACGCCTGGAACTGGCCGCCGAGGAACTGCGCCTGGCCCATGCCGCGCTCGGCGAGATCGTCGGCACGCTCAGTGCCGACGACCTGCTCGGGCGGATCTTCTCCAGTTTCTGTATCGGCAAATAGCCCGTCGCGCTGCCGAGTGCGCTTACGGCTTCAGCCCTGCCAGTTGCGCGCGATTGTCCTGCAGCCACTGTTCGAACGGCAGCGGTGCCTGCCCGGTCAGCGCCTGGTAGTCGCCGGTGACGGTGGCGACGCGGCCGGCGGCGGTGTTGGTGTCGAACGAGGCGTAGATGCGCGCGACCGGCTCGGGCAGGCCTGCGCCGACCATGCCCTGCACCAGGCCTTCGACCGGTACCGGCACCACCTGGATCTGCACGTCCAGCACCTGCGCGACCAGCGCGGCGATCTCGGCGGTGGTGTAGGCGCGCGCGCCGCTGAGGGTGAGCGTGCGCTTGCCGTCGCCGCCGGCCAGGGCGACCGCGGCGGCGCGGGCCAGGTCGTCGCGGGCGATATGGGCGATGCCGCCGTCGCCGGCCGCGCTGTACCAGTGGCCCGAGGCCAGCACCGACGGCAGGCTCATGAACAGGTTTTCGAAGTACCAGTGGTTGCGCAGTACGGTCCAGGCGGGCAGGGCGCTGGCGGCCAGGCTGTCCTCGGTGCCGGCGTGATCCGTGGCCAGCAGCAGCGGCGAGTCGTGCGGTTCCGGGCAGGAGGTGTAGACCAGGTGGCCGACGCCGGCGCGTTCGGCGGCGGCGATCGCGGCCTGGTGCTGCTGCAGGCGGTGGCCGGGGCGGTCCAGCGCGTCGGTGCTGATCAGCAGCACGCGGGCGGCGCCGCGGAACGCCGCGTCGAGCGAAGCGGCGTCGTCGAAATCGCCGTGGCGCACGTCCACGCCGCGTGCAGCCCAGGCCGCCATGCGCTCGGGTTGGCGGGTCATCGCCACCACGCGAGATGGCGCGATCTGCAGGGTGTCGAGCAGGTGCGCGAGCACGCGCTGGCCGAACTGGCCGCCGGCGCCGGTGACGAGCAGGGAATCGGAAGATGCGGACATGACAGGTCTCCTGAGGAAGGGCGGCGTCGCAGGACGCCATGGTCTGGAAAAGGAACCTGGTCTATCCTAGAGACCTTGGCCGACCTGTAAAGACGGCACTTTTTCCGCCCCTGATTACCCCGAGGTAACCACCATGGACACCGTCGTACCGCCGGTCGCTGCCTGCGACCCGCTGATGAGCCAGCAACTGCAGGACTACCAGCGCGCCGGCATGGCCATCGACCAGTGCCCAGTGCGCGACGTCCTGGCGCAGATCGGCGACAAGTGGAGCACCCTGTTCGTGATGCTGCTGGCCGAACGCCCGCACCGCTTCGGCGAACTGCGCCGCGCGGTGCCGGACATCTCCCAGCGCATGCTGACCCAGACCCTGCGCGACCTGCAGCGCGAAGGGCTGGTCGCCCGCGAGGTGCTGCCGACCGTGCCGCCCGGCGTGGAGTACCGGCTCACCCCACTGGGGCAATCGTTGAGCGTGGTGCTGGCGCCGCTGGTGCGCTGGGCTGCGGACCATCACGCGCAGATCCGCAGCGCACGTGCTGCGTTCGAGGCCGATGCACCGGCGCGGGCGGCGGGCGCCGCGTACGGTTGACGCGTCCCGTACGAGCGGCTTTACCGAGAACGCCCGGTCGCGGCGGAAGCCGCTACTACGGACATTCCCGCATTACCCGCCACCCCGACGGCTCCAAATGGCCGAATTCGGCAACCGCGGATCAGCTCTCCGCAACCACCCGCGCGCTGTAGCTGTCGCCGTCGCGCTGCACCCGCACCGGCCCGCCGAACACTGCCGACAGTGGCGCATCGGCCAGCAGGTCCTCGCGCGTGCCGTCGGCGTACACCTGGCCCTCGCGCAGCAGGATCACCCGTGCGATCTCCGGCACGATCTCCTCGATGTGGTGGGTGACCAGCACCAGGGTGATGCCTTGCCGCGCGAGATCGCGCATCGTCGCCAGCAGGTGCTCGCGAGCGACCAGGTCCAGACCGGTACCGGGTTCGTCCAGCAGCAACGCCTGTGGCCGGTTGACCAGCGCACGCGCGATCAGCACGCGCCGGGTCTCGCCGGCCGACAGTTCGGCATAGGGACGCCGCAGCAGCGGCAATGCGTGCGCCGCCTGCAGCGCCTCGCGCGCGCGGTCGCGCATCGCGTCGGTCACCTCGCGGTGCGGCGGCACCACGTAGCTGGCGAAGAACCCGGACAGCACCGCGCTTTCCACGTCCAGCCCGGGCATGTCGGCGAGATTGACGCTGAGGTCGCCGGTGACGATGCCCAACTGGCTGCGCAGCCGATCCACCTGCCAGCGGCTCTGGCCGAGCACCCGCACCGCCGGCTCCTCGCCGGCGCGCGCCAGCGGATACAGCTCGCGGGTGATGAGCTTGATGAACGAGGATTTGCCGCAGCCGTTCGGGCCGAGGATCGCGGTGTGCTGGCCGAGCGCGATGCGCAGGCTCAACGCGTGCAGCACGCGGACCTGGCCGCGGACGACGCTGGCGCGATCGAGTTCGATCAACGGCGTGGCCGCTGGCACGGGGGTTGCTTGGGAAGAGGCGGCTGACATGGAACCGAAACCGTTCTGTGATCGGAAGCGCTTGGCGGCTGAATACCATACGCGAGCGCCGGGTGAAGTTTGCGCCCGCAACCCCCATCATGTCGTCATCCCCTCACGCCGTCTTACGCTCTGGAGCTTCTGGCAATGTTCGACGCGATCCTCGACTTCCTTGGCAACGGCCTGCTCGGCGTTGGCTGGTGGGGCATGCTGGCCGTGCTGCTGCTGTTCACCCAGCTCACCATCTTCGCGGTGACGCTGTACTTGCACCGCAGCCAGGCGCATCGCGGCGTGGACTTCCATCCGCTGCTGTCGCACTTCTTCCGCTTCTGGACCTGGTTCACCACCTCGATGATCACCAAGGAGTGGGTGGCGATCCATCGCAAGCACCACGCCAAGGTGGAGACCGAGGAAGACCCGCACAGCCCGCAGACCAAGGGCATCGCCCGCGTGTTCTGGCGCGGCGTGGAGTTGTACCGCGAAGCGCGCACCCAGCGCGGCGACATCGAGCAGTACGGCAAGGGCGCACCGGACGACTGGATCGAGCGGCACCTGTATACCCCGTACGCGAACCTGGGGCCGGTGGCGCTGTTCGCGGTCAACTTCGCGCTGTTCGGCCTGCCCGGCATCGCGCTGTGGGCGCTGCAGATGGCGTGGATCCCGTTCTGGGCCGCCGGCGTGATCAACGGCCTGGGCCACTGGTGGGGCTACCGCAACTTCGAGTCCGCCGACACCTCGACCAATCTGACGCCGTGGGCGCTGTGGATCGGCGGCGAAGAACTGCACAACAACCACCATGCCTTCCCCAGCTCGGCGCGCTTCTCGATGCGCCGTTGGGAACTGGACATCGGCTGGATCGCGATCCGCGCGCTGGCCGCCCTGCGCCTGGCCAAGATCCTGCGCGTGGCGCCGACCCTGGACGTGCGCCCGAACATCGCCGTGCCCGACGCCGACACCCTGCGCGCGCTGCTGTCGCATCGCTTCCAGGCGATGACCGATTACCAGCGCAACGTGTTCAAGCCCGCGCTCAAGGAAGAAGCCGCGCAGGCCGGCGCCAAGCTGCGCAAGCTGCTGCCGCGGCGCCTGCGCAAGGGCCTGGTCGACGATGGCCGCTGGCTCAAGCCCGACGCGCGCGAACAGCTGCAGCACTGGGTGGCGCAGCGCCCGCGCATGCGCACGCTGGTCGAGCATCGCGCCCGCCTGGCGGCCCTGCTGGAAGCGCGCACCCATGACGCCAGCGAACGTCTCAAGCACCTGCAGGCCTGGTGCCACGACGCCGAAGCCAGCGGCATCGCCGCGCTGCAGGCCTACGCCGCGCGGCTGAAGGGCTACGCCCTGGCATGATCCGCGGCGCACCGCATATCCCGTCGCACGAACGCCGCCTTGCGCGGCGTTCGTCGTTACTGGCCGGACTGACGCTGCGCATCGCCTGCACCCTGTTGGCCGGCGGTATCGTCAGCGCCCACGCGCAGGCGATCGACAGCACCACCAGCTACCTGCAGCGCATGGACTGCGACGGCGACGGCCGCGTCAGCCTGGACGAATACCTGGCCTGGATGAGCTACGCCTTCGACGCGCGCGACCTCGATCATGACGGCGTGCTCAGCCCCGCCGAATTGCCCGGCGGCCGCGGTCCGCCGATCACCCGCGCACAGCACCTGGCCACCCTGACCGCCCGCTTCCGCAAGCAGGACACCAACGGCGACGGCTACCTCAGCGCGCGGGAGTTGGCTGCGCCGCCGCAGTAGGGGACGCCGATCCGGCGGGCGCTGTGCTCGCCGATTCCGGGGCTGGCGCTGCGGCGTCCGGCGCCGAGGCGAGTCTGCGAGCAGAAACCAGGTGCAGCAGCGCCACGGAAAGAAAGGCAATGGCGGTCGTATGCATCTGAAGGCTGACCATCACCCAGGCGAGCAAGCAATACATCGTCGTAAGCTTGCGGTGCATGGACGGCAGCATGGTGATGGCTTTTATCCGCATCAGCGCGACGTCGCCTCGCGATCCGGGATCCAAAGACATTCGCGCATCAGGTGACGCCCTCCAAGACCCAGGCCTTGCAGCGCTGGAAATTCTCTTCCCCTTTCCAGACCTCGGTATAGGTGGGTCCGCGCACGCGTTCGATCAGTTCCAGGGCTTTCTCCCGATCGCGCGCCAGGCAGGCGAAGCGGGCAAAATTCTGCAAATTCCATTCGTCCGCATAGACTTTGAGCACGTCGTCGATGCCAGCGCGCATGGTCGACCAGCGCGCCAGCGATTCGGTGAACAAGCGTTCGTCATAGATCGATTGCGAGGCGTACCAATAGATGCGTGCGTACAGTCCCTTGCCCTCACGTGCCCGCGTGCGTTCCATCGCCATTGCGGCGAAGCGTTCGATGTCGGTGGCGTTGCCTCCCCATTTGGGCGAATAGAACTCGATCGCCTGGAAATAGATCTCGTAATACGCGGGGTGCCGCGCCATCGCCTCGTCGATCAGCGCCTGGAACCTGTCATCGCCCCACTGCTGTACCTTGGCGACCCCTTCCATCTCGACGTACCACTCAGGATCCAGCGACGCGATCTGCTTGTTGTCTTCAAGATACTGCCGGGTCGCTTCGATGCCGGCCTTGAACGGCGCCCAGTCCTGCGGACGGACCGTATTGGCATAGCCATTGCCGCGATGGCTCCAGGCGCGACTGGAGAGCCATGCCGCATAGGCGATTCGTGCGCTGGGAGACTTTGGATATGCCGCGATCCAACGCTTGGCGACGCTCTCCTTTTCCGCCCACGCCGCCTCGCTGTATGACCCAGTGCGTAAATAGCGACCGACGCCGCTATGCAACAGGCTCAATTTCCAGACGCCACTGGAGGTCCTGGATTGCTTCGTTCGATAGACCGCCGATTGCCGTTCGAGCGCCGCGATGTCGCCACTCTTCATGGCGGATCTTGCACCTTCGAAAATTGCGGTGCGTTCCTCCATCTCTTCAGCACAGGCGAGCGCAGAAACCGTCGCTGCAGCGAAAAACAGCAGCGCCGACAACAGGCGATACGTCATCTGGGACATTGGATTCATCTCCTTGAAAATTGCGCTTCCTTGACGGGCGCGTGGCTCACGTCCGATGGAGCTGCCGGCTATCTGCACCGAGATCAGCGCGTCCCTGCTTACAGACAAGAGCGACATCACCCTGGTGTTACAGTTTCCGAATCCCGCTATCGACTCTCCGCGACCGTACCATCATGCCCGAACTCCCCGAAGTCGAAACCACCCGGCGCGGCCTGGAGCCGCATCTGTCGGGGCGGCGCATCCATGGGGTGATCCTGCGGCGGCCGGATCTGCGTTGGCCGATTCCGCCGGAGGTGGCCGAGCGGTTGCCCGGGCAACGCATCGACGGCATTCGCCGGCGGGCCAAGTATCTGTTGCTGGACACCGCGGTCGGCAGTGCGCTGTTGCATCTGGGCATGTCCGGCAGTTTGCGCGTGCTGCCGGGCGACACGCCGCCGCGGGCGCACGACCACGTCGATATCAGCCTGGAAGACGGCCGGGTGCTCCGCTTCAACGATCCGCGTCGGTTCGGTTGCCTGCTGTGGCAAGCGCCGGGCGAGACCCATCCGCTGCTCGCCGAACTGGGGCCGGAGCCGCTGTCCGATGCGTTCGACGGCGATCATCTGTTCCGGCTCAGCCGCGGGCGCACTGCGCCGGTCAAGACCTTCCTGATGGATCAGCGCATCGTGGTCGGGGTAGGCAACATCTATGCGGCCGAGAGCCTGTTCCAGGCGGGCATCAGTCCGCTGCGCGAGGCCGGCGACGTCTCGCGTGCCCGCTACGCATGCCTGGCCGAGGCAGCCAAGGCGATCCTGGGCTATGCGATCCAGCGCGGCGGCACGACCCTGCGCGATTTCATCAGCCCGGACGGGGCGCCGGGCTACTTCGAGCAGGAGCTGTCGGTCTACGGCCGCGAGGGCGAGGCCTGCAAGCGTTGCGGACGCACGCTGCGCCACGCCAGCATCGGCCAACGCGCCAGCGTCTGGTGTGGCCACTGCCAGCGCTGAGCAACGAACGCGATCGCGCTGCACGCACCGGCGAAGGCGGTCCGGCGTCCGCAGGGACACCGGCAGCACCGCGCTTCTTGCAGCGTCTCGGCACGATGGGCCGTCGCGACCGCGAGCGCGATTCAGCCGCGACGGGCCTTGCCGGTAACGGGTCTGCTCAAGCGCACATGTCACTGGGCTTCTCGGTGGGCCTTGTCGCGCCGTTAGCGGCTCCCGAAGAGGCCTTGCCCACTCGGGCATAGCGACGCCGATGTGGTCGGGTCGGCAACTGTCTCGGCCGGGGGCCGCCCGCCCACCTCCAGCACGTCTGCGTCCGGGGCTCGCACCCATGGGCACCATCCATCACCGCCACCTTCGGCGCCGCTTGTCTATGATGGGCGTCCTTTTCCGTTTCGATCCGGCCATGCAACGACGCGATTTCCTCAAGAACGCCGCCGCCGCCTTCGCCGCCATGGGCTTGCCGGCGATGCCGATGCTCGGCCAGGCGGCCCCCGCGGTGGGCCTGCGCCGCCTGGGCAAGCCGCAGCCGTTCGACTACGCCTGGCTCAAGGGCCACGCGCGGGCCATGGCGGATGCGCCGTACCAGAGCCACAAGCGGGCGCTGCCGGCGCCGGTGGAGGGCTTGACCTGGGACCAGTACCAGTCGATCCGCTACCGCCAGGACCACGCGTTGTGGGCGGCCGAGCAGGGCCCGAAGTTCCAGGCCAAGTTCTTCCACCTGGGCCTGTACTTCAAGACGCCGGTGCACATGTTCGACCTGGTCGACGGGCAGGCGCAGGAACTGGCCTACGACAGCGCGGCGTTCGATTACGGCAGCAGCGGGCTGAAGGGCAAGCCGCTGCCGAAGGAACTGGGCTTCGCCGGTTTCCGCCTCAACACCAAGCAGGACACCGAGCGCGACTTCGCCGCGTTCCTCGGCGCCAGCTACTTCCGTGCGGTCGGCAAGGAGGGCCAGTACGGCCAGTCGGCGCGCGGGTTGGCGATCGATACCGGCACCGGCGGCCCGGAGGAATTCCCGGACTTCATCGCCTACTGGCTGGAGCAGCCCAAGGCCGGCTCGGACACGGTGGTGGTGTACGCGCTGCTGGATTCGCCGAGCGTGGCCGGTGCCTACCGCTTCGCGATCACCAATGGCGACGTGTTGCTGATGGACATCGACAGCGCGCTGTATCCGCGCAAGACCATCGAGCGCCTGGGCCTGGGGCCGTGCACCAGCATGTACCAGGTGGGCGAGAACGACCGCCGCATGGATTGGGACTGGCGTCCGGAGATCCACGACACCGACGGCCTGGCGATGTGGACCGGCGGCGGCGAGTGGATCTGGCGGCCGCTGTGCAATCCGCCGCACCTGCGCTTCAACATGTTCGTCGACGAGAACCCGCGCGGCTTCGGCCTGCTGCAGCGCGACCGCAACTTCGATCATTACCAGGACGACGGCGTGTTCTACGAGAAGCGCCCATGCCTGTGGGTGGAGCCGAAGCAGGGCTGGGGCAAGGGCTCGGTGCAACTGGTGGAGATCCCCACCGTCGACGAGACCTTCGACAACATCGTCGCGTTCTGGAATCCGCAGGACAAGCCGCAGCCCGGCCAGGAGCTGCTGTTCGGCTATCGCCTGTACTGGGGCGCACAGGCGCCGGCGTCCTCGCCGCTGGCGCACTGCGTGGCCACGCGTACCGGCCTGGGCGGCGTGGTCGGGCAGAAGCGGCATTACTTCTCGTGGCGCTTCGCGGTGGATTTCGTCGGCGGCGAACTGGCCAAGCTGGGCAAGGAGAAGGACGCCAAGGTCGAGGCGGTGCTGCAGCTCAATCGCGGCCGTACCGAGATCGTCTCGGCGCGGCCGCTGCACGAGATTTCCGGCTACCGCGCGATGTTCGACGTGGTGCCGCCGGACGACGGCACCGAGCAGATCGACATCCGCCTGTACCTGCGCAGCGGCGAGCGTCCGCTCACCGAAACCTGGCTGTACCAGTGGACGCCGCCGCCGGCGGCCGAGCGCAAGCTGTATTGAGCGCAACCGCGCGCGCTGCCTGCCGGGCAGCGTGCGTGTGCTTGGATCGGGCATTGCGCTCGCATTTCAGTCCTGGCGCAGCCGGGTGTGCGAGCTTGGTGCGCCTCGCGCCTCGCGCCTCGCGCCTCGCGGCTGGAGCCACTCCCACAGGGGCGCACAGGCCCGGCACTGGGCTGTTGTGGGAGGGACTTCAGTCCCGACGCGAAAATGGCGCCGCGTTCAGTGCTTGTCGGGCTCCTGCGGCGTCGTCGTCGGCGCGCCTTCCGTGCTGATGTCCTCGACATCGCCGATGTCGACCCGGCCCGGGGTGCGCCCGTCCCACACCTGGTCCTGCAGCTTCCAATACGCGCTCGGCTCCCAGAACTGCTTGGCGTAGAACACTTCCGGATCGATGCTGCCGCCGCGCGGGCCGTTGATCGACAGCGGGCCGGCCGCGCCGGAGTGGCCGAGCAGGCCGCCGGTGCTGCGCATCGCTTCGCGCCGCAGGACCGCTTCCTGGCGCGGCTTGGCGACCTGATCGCCGTAGTCGGCGAGCATCGACTTGTCGAGCTTGGCCGCGCGCTTGCGCTCGTCGGGAGTCAGCTGGTTCCAGTACTCCATCTTGCGTGCGCCGAACTGGTCGTAGCCGCGCTCGGCGGCCAGCGCCATCCAGAGGAAGCCCATCGTATGGTCGGCGGCGCCGCCCTGGCCTTCCCAGTACATCTCGCCCAACCGCGCCTGCGACGGCTTGTCGGCATAGCGTGCGGCCAGTTGGTACTGCTTCCTGGCCTCGGCGTACTCGCCCTTCTTGTCGGCGCGGATGCCGGCGCGGCGATAGAACAGGTCCAGGTGCGCCTCGAGGAAGCCGTCGGTGAGCACCTGCGCCGGGATGTCCTGGAAGGTATGGTCGCCCGGGGCCGCAGCGGCGGGGCCAGGCAGGGCGAGCAGCAGGGCACAGGCCAGTGCGGTGCCGCTGCCGGCAAAAAATCCTTTGAACGAAAGCATGTTCCTCATCCCATGAGTGCGATCGGCGCGATTCTAGGCATGCCGCCTGGGCGCGCTCCATAGACTGATGGCATAGGCACGGGCGCCTGCGCGGCAATCGTCAGCGGCGGTTCATCGCGGTCCGATCCGACGCACAAGCGCGGTGCGTCGCGCGTTGCATGCGAGTTACAGCGGCAGTGCGATCTGCAGCGGATCGATGCGGCCTTCGCCGCGCATGATCTTCTTGAACTCGGGGCGGCTGACCGACACGTAGCGCTCGTTGCCGCCGATCTCCACCTGCGGGCCATCCTGCACCGCGTGGCCGTTCTCGTCGACGCGCACGGTCATCGTCGCCTTGCTGCCGGTGTGGCAGATGGTCTTGATCTCCTGCAGCTCGTCGGCCCAGGCCAGCAGGTACTGGCTGCCCTCGAACAGCTCGCCGCGGAAATCGGTGCGCAGGCCGTAGCACAGCACCGGGATGCGCAGCCGGTCGACCACTTCGCTGAGTTGCCAGACCTGGGCGCGGCTGAGGAACTGCGCTTCGTCCACCAGCACGCAATGCAGCGGCCCGTGGCTGGCGATGTCGGCCTCGAGGGTGGCCAGCAGATCGGTGTCGGCGACGAAGGGCATGCCGTCGGCGCGCAGGCCGATGCGCGAGGCGACCACCCCGCTGCCGGCGCGATGGTCCAGCCGCGGCGTCAGGATCGCCGTGCGCATGCCGCGCTCGCGGTAGTTGTGCGCCGACTGCAGCAGCGTGGTGGTCTTGCCGGCGTTCATCGCCGAATAGTAGAAATACAGTTTCGCCATGCCGCCGATTCTAGCGCGGCGGCCGCGCGCCCCGGCCGCCGGGCGGTTCGCGAACCGGTTCAGCGCCGGCGCGGCGGTGGGGCGTCGGCGCCGGCCGGTGCCCGTTACAATGCGCGGCCAAGGGAAGTCTTCATGCACGGTCTCAATCCTCCCCAACGCGCCGCGGTCCTGCATTGCGAGGGTCCGTTGCTGGTGCTGGCCGGCGCCGGCAGCGGCAAGACCCGCGTGATCGTGGAAAAGATCGCGCACCTGATCGCCAGCGGCCGTTACCCGGCCAAGCGCATCGCCGCGATCACCTTCACCAACAAGTCGGCCAAGGAAATGCGCGAGCGCGTGGCCAAGCGCATCCGCAGCGAGGCCGCCGACGGCCTGACCATCTGCACCTTCCACGCCCTGGGCCTGAAGTTCCTGCAGATCGAACATGCCGCGGTGGGCCTGAAGCGCGGCTTCTCGATCTTCGACGCCGACGATGCCGCCGCGCAGATCAAGGATCTGATGCCCGGCGCCAAGCCCGATGCCATCGAGGACGCCAAGAACCTGATCTCGCGCGCCAAGAACGCCGGGCTGTCGCCGGAGCAGGCGATGGCGGCGGCCCGCAGCAACCGCGAGCAGGAGGCGGCCAGCCTGTACGAGCGCTACCAGGCGCGGCTGAGCACTTTCAACGCGGTGGACTTCGACGACCTGATTCGCCTGCCGGTGCAGGTGCTGGAGGAGAACGAGGACATCGTGATGGCCTGGCGCGAGCGCATCGGCTATCTGCTGGTGGACGAGAGCCAGGACACCAATGACGCGCAGTACCGGTTGCTGAAGATGCTGGCCGGCCCGCGCGGCAACTTCACCTGCGTGGGCGACGACGACCAGAGCATCTACGCCTGGCGCGGCGCCAACCCGGAAAACCTGATGCAGATGGGCCGCGACTATCCGGCCCTGCAGATCATCAAGCTGGAGCAGAACTACCGCTGCTCCAACCGCGTGCTGCGCGCGGCCAATGCGTTGATCGCACACAACCCGCACGAGCACCTGAAGACGCTGTGGAGCGACCAGGCCGACGGCGAGCGCATCCGCGTGTGGGAGTGCCGCGACAGCGAACACGAGGCGGAGAAGGTCGCCGCTGAGATCGCCTACCTGGGCACCGCCAAGCAGGTGCCGTGGAGCGACTTCTGCATCCTGTTCCGCGGCAACTTCCAGTCGCGGCCGCTGGAAAAAGCGCTGCAGATGGCCAGCGTGCCGTACCACATCACCGGCGGCACCGCGTTCCTGGAGCGGCAGGAGGTCAAGGACGTGCTGTCCTGGCTGCGCCTGCTGGTCAATCCCGACGACGACGCGGCGTTCCTGCGCGCGGTGCAGGCGCCCAAGCGCGAGGTCGGCGCGACCTCGCTGGCCAAGCTGGCCGAACTGGCCTCGGCCAAGCACCTGCCGATGTCGCGCGCGGCCGAGTCGGTGGGCGCGCTGCAGCAGTTGCCGCCGCGCGCGGCCAACGGCCTGAGCGACTTCGTCGATATCCTGCACGAACTGCGCACGGCCTCGACCACGCTGTCCTCGGCCGACGTGGTGCGCCAGCTCGCCGAGCAGTCGGGGCTGATCCGCGAGCTGCGCAGCCAGTGCAAGGACGAAGCGAGTTTCCAGCGCCGCCGCGGCAACCTGGAGGAACTGGCCAAGTGGTTCGAGGGCGGACCGCGCGGCGCCACCGTCGGCGACCTGGCCGCGCAGCTGGCGCTGCTGTCGCGCAACGACAAGGACGACGGCGGCAACCAGGTGCGGATGATGACCATGCACGCGTCCAAGGGCCTGGAGTTCCGCTACGTGTTCATCGTCGGCTGCGAGGACGGCGTGCTGCCGCACGAAGTCAGCCTGGAAGAGGGCAACCTGCAGGAAGAGCGGCGTCTGCTGTACGTGGGCATCACCCGCGCCAAGGAGCAGCTGTGGATGAGCTACAGCAAGCTCACCCGCAAGTTCGGCGAGCATATCCGGCTCAAGCCCAGCCGCTTCTTCGACGAGATCCCGGCCGAGGAAATGCAGCGCGACGGTGCCGATCCGGTGGCCGACGCGGCGCGCAAGAAGGAACGCGCGAATGCGGGGCTGGCGGCGATCCAGGCGTTGTTTGATTGAGAGCCGGGATTGGGGAGTTGGGATTGGGGATTCGTAATGGCGGGGTGCGTTGTGAGCGCCGTGGCTGGGAGGGGACGTGCGGATGTGCGCAGGGCCTTGCCAGCTGCTCCTTCTCCCTGCGGGACCACGGCCCCCTTTTTGGGGGAAGGTGCCCCGAAGGGGCGGATGAGGGTCGGGCGAAGCCTCGTGTCTTGAATCTCTGCATGTCGCTTCGCGCCGGACCCTCACCCCAACCCCTCTCCCGACGGGAGAGGGGCTTAGCGCGGACGCTTGCACACGCTTGTTGTGAAGGACGCAAGCGAACGCGCCTGCAGGGCATGCGGGCAGCAGGGAGCTTGCACTGTGGGAGGGACTTCAGTCCCGACGCATTGCGCTGCCCCGAAGCCATTGGCGCAGCGCATTGCCGCAGGAGCTCCACCCGCAAAACGAGAACGGGCCGCGCAAGGCGGCCCGTCTCCGGTTCGACGCTTGTGCTGCTTACGCCGACAGGTGCTCGATCGCCGCGACGCTGCCGAGGCGGTCGCCCAGGCGCTTGAGCAGGGCCAGGCGGTTGCGGCGCAGCGCCGGGTCGTCGGCGTTGACCATCACCCCGTCGAAGAACGCGTCCACCTGCGGGCGCAGCCGCGCCAGGAAGTTCAGCACGGTGACGTAGTCGTGCTGGCGCAGCGCGCCGTCGGTCTCGGCGATCGCCGCTTCCACCGCTTCGGCCAGCGCGCGCTCGGCCGGCTCGCGCAGCAGGCCCGCGTCGACCTGTGCCGGAATCTCGCCCTCGGCCTTGCGCAGGATGTTGCGGATGCGCTTGTTTGCCGCGGCCAGCGCCTCGGCCTCGGGCAACGCGGCGAAGGTGCCGATCGCGTCGATGCGGCGGTCGAAGTCGTACAGCGAACCCAGCGCCGCGGTTGCCGGCGCCGTCGTAGGAGCGGCTTCAGCCGCGACCGAGAACAGCGCGGCCACCGCATTGAACTGCGTCGCCGGCACGCCCTTGTCGGCGTAGTAGCCGCGCAGGCGGTCAAGGATGAAGTCAAACAATTCGTTGATAAGACCCGCAGGGACTCCAGTCTCATCGAACTTAATGCCAGAGACTTCCACTCCGGACTTCTGTGCTTTTTGCGAGGCCTTTGCCTGCTGATCAAACTGCAGAAAATTCTTCATAGCGGCGATCTGAGAAAGCGCCTCTCCAACAAGGGAGCGCACATCCAAGTCGAATCCCGACTCAATCACCGTCCGAGCCAACCCCAGCGCATTGCGCCGCAGCGCGAACGGATCCTTGTTGCCAGTCGGCTTCAACCCCGCGGCGAATCCGCCGGCCAGCGTGTCCAGGCGTTCGGCGATCGCCAGCACCTTGCCCAGCGGCGACAGCGCGATGTCGTCGCCGGCGAAGCGCGGCTGGTAGGCCTCGTCGATCGCCAGGGCGATCTCGCTGGGTTCGCCGGCGGCGACGGCATAGTGGCGGCCGGCGATGCCCTGCAGTTCCGGGAATTCGTTGACCATGCGCGACTGCAGGTCGTTCTTGCTCAGTTCGGCGGCGCGGCGCGCCTGCGTCGAATCCACGCCGACTTGCGCCGCGATCGCCTCGGCCAGCGCGGCCACGCGCTGTACCTTGTCGGCGATGCTGCCGAGCTTGGCCTGGTAGGTGACGCTGGCCAGGCCGGCGCCCATCGCCTCCAGGCCCTGCTTGAGGTCTTCGTCGAAGAAGAACTTGGCGTCGGCGAAGCGCGGGCGGATCACCCGCTCGTAGCCCTTGGCCACTTCGGCGACGTCGCGCGAGACGATGTTGGCGATGCCGATGAAGTGCTCGGTGAGCTTGCCACCGTCGTCCAGCACCGGGAAGAACTTCTGGTTGCTCTCCATGGTCTCGATCAGCGCTTCCTGCGGCACCGCCAGGAACGCCGGCTCGAACCTGCACAGCACCGCCGACGGCCATTCGACCAGGTTCACCACCTGCTCCAGGTTGTCGGCGGCGATGCGCGCGCTGCCGCCGGCCTCACGCGCGGCCTGCTCGACCTCGGCGACGATGCGCGCGCGGCGCACGTCCGGGTCCACCAGCACCTGCGCGGCCTGCAGCGCTGCCACGTAGTCGCCCGGCTGCGCCAGCGGCACCGGCGCGTCGTGGAGGAAGCGGTGGCCGCGGCTGTCGCGGCCGGCCTCCACGCCGAACAGCGGCATCGGCACCACCTCGCCGCCGAACAGCAGCACCAGCCACTGCACCGGCCGGGCGAAACCGTAGTCGTGGTCGCCCCAGCGCATCGGCTTGGGGATCGGCATCGCCGCGATCGCTTCGCGCAGGATCTCCGGCAGCAGCGTGGCGGTGCGCGCGCCCGGGTTCACCGCGCGGTGCACGAAGCGCTCGCCCTTGGCGTCGCTGGTGCGCTCCAGCGCGGTCCAGTCGATCCCGGCCTTGGCGGCGAACCCCTGCAGCGCCTTGGTCGGCTGGCCGTCCGCATCCAGCGCGATGTTGAGGTAGGGGCCGAGCACTTCCGCGCGCTGCTCCGGCTGCTCGACGGCCACGCCCGGCAGCAGCACCGCCAGCCGGCGCGGCGTGGACAGCGGCTTGGCGTCGCCGCGCTCGACCGCGATGCCGCGCTTCTCCAGCCCGGCGATCACGCCGTCGAACAGCGCCTGGGCCAGGCCCGGCAATGCCTTGACCGGCAGTTCCTCGGTGCCCAGTTCGATCAGCAGGGGAAGGTGTTGGCTCATGTGTCGGACCTTGCTAGCGGTTT
>NZ_AQOI01000097.1:0-25036 GCF_000364665.1 Xanthomonas sp. SHU 199 | reverse complement strand
AAGGTGCCCCGAAGGGGCGGATGAGGGTGCGGGCGCCTGGGGAGTCGGAGCACCCGGCTACTCGTGCCGGCGTACCCCTCACCCCAACCCCTCTCCCGGCGGGAGAGGGGCTTGCATCACTTCTTGACGCCGGGGAAGCCCAGCTTCTCGCGCTGCGCGTAGTAGGCCTTGGCCACCGCCTGCGCCAGCGCGCGCACGCGCAGGATGTAGCGCTGGCGCTCGGTCACCGAGATCGCGCGGCGTGCGTCGAGCAGGTTGAAGGCGTGGCTGGCCTTGGTCACCTGCTCGTACGCCGGCAGCGGCAGCCCGACCTCGACCAGCGCCTGCGCCTCCTGCTCGCACGCGTCGAAGCGGTGGAACAGTTCGGCCACGTTGGCGTGCTCGAAGTTGTACGCGCTCTGCTCCACCTCGCTCTGGTGGTAGACGTCGCCGTAGGTGACCGGGGTGCCGTCGGGGCCGTAGGTCCACACCAGGTCGTAGACGTTGTCGCAGTTCTGCAGGTACATGCACAAGCGCTCGAGACCGTAGGTGATCTCGCCCAGCACCGGCTTGCACTCCAGGCCGCCGGCCTGCTGGAAGTAGGTGAACTGGGTGACTTCCATGCCGTTGAGCCACACCTCCCAGCCCAGGCCCCAGGCGCCGAGCGTCGGCGATTCCCAGTTGTCCTCGACGAAGCGCAGGTCGTGCACCAGCGGATCGATACCCAGCGCCTTGAGCGAATCCAGGTACAGCTGCTGGATGTTGTCCGGGTTCGGCTTCATCGCCACCTGGTACTGGTAGTAGCGCTGCAGGCGGTTCGGATTCTCGCCGTAGCGGCCGTCGGTGGGGCGCCGGCTCGGTTGCACGTAGGCCGCGTTCCACGGCTCCGGCCCGAGCGCGCGCAGGAAGGTGGCCGGATGGAAGGTGCCGGCGCCCACTTCCAGGTCCAACGGTTGGATCAGCACGCAGCCGTGCTGCGCCCAGAACTGGTTGAGGGTCTGGATCAGACCCTGGAACGTGATCGGAACGGACCGGGAGACGGACATCAAGCAAGGGCCGGTTGAGGGGTGCGCTAGTATAGCGACCGACTCGCGGGGACTTCCGCGCACCGGACCTGGACCATGGATTCGCGCCCTGCCGCGCCGCCCGCGTCGTCGCCCGCCGAGCCCACCGTGGCGTTGCCGCCGGGCCGGCTGAGCTTCGAACGCGTGGCTGCGGCGCTGCTCGCCGACGGTCTGGTCGCACCGGCCGAACGCGGCCGCGTGCAGTTCTCGGCGCAGACCGCACGCACCGTCAGCGACGTGCATCCGCTGGTGCTGCTGTCCAACCTGAAACTGGCCGCCACCCGCCCGCCCGGCAGCGAACTGAGCCTGGAACGGCTGACCGAGTGGCTGGCGCAGCGCTGCGGCCTGCGTTACCTGCGCATCGATCCGACCCGGGTCGACGTGGCCGCGGTCACCGGCGTGGTCTCGCATGCCTACGCGCGCCGCCATCGCATCCTGCCGCTTGCCCTGCAGCCCGAGCGTCTGCTGGTGGCCACCAGCGAACCGCTGGCGCTGGACTGGCTCGGCGACGTGCAGCACTTGGCGCGGCGCCGCATCGAGGTGGTGGTGGTCAACCCGCTGGACCTGCATCGCTACACGATGGAGTTCTTCGGCGTGACCCGCTCGGTGCGCGGCGCCAAGGACGGGCGCACCGAACAGAGCAGCGGCCTGCCCAGCTTCGAGCAACTGGTGGAACTGGGCCGCGGCGGCGACGTCAACGCCGACGATCACCACATCGTGCACATCGTCGACTGGCTGCTGCAGTACGCCTACGAGCAGCGCGCCAGCGACATCCACCTGGAGCCGCGGCGCGAGGCCGGGCGCATGCGCTTCCGCATCGACGGCGTGCTGCACAAGGTGCTGGAAGTGCCGCCGGCGGTGATGACCGCCATCGTCAGCCGCATCAAGGTGCTCGGGCGCATGGACCTGGCCGAGCGGCGGCGCCCGCAGGACGGGCGCATCAAGACCCGCTCGCCGGGCGGGCGCGAGACCGAGATGCGCCTGTCGACCATGCCCACCGCCTTCGGCGAGAAGTGCGTGATGCGCATCTTCGACCCGGATGCCGCGTTCAAGAGCGTGGACCAGCTCGGCTTCAGCCCGCAGGAAGCGGCGGGCTGGAACGCGCTGGTGGAGCGCCCGCACGGCATCGTGCTGGTCACCGGCCCCACCGGCTCGGGCAAGACCACCACGCTGTACTCCACGCTCAAGCGCCTGGCCACGCCGGACGTGAACGTGTGCAGCGTGGAAGATCCGATCGAGATGATCGCCACCGAATTCAACCAGATGCAGGTGCAGACCAACATCGACCTGGACTTCGCCAGCGGCGTGCGCACCCTGCTGCGGCAGGACCCGGACATCATCATGATCGGCGAAATCCGCGACCTGGAAACCGCGCAGATGGCGGTGCAGGCCTCGCTGACCGGCCACCTGGTGCTGTCGACCCTGCACACCAACGATGCGCCCTCGGCGATCACCCGCCTGCTCGACCTGGGCGTGCCGCATTACCTGGTCGCCTCCACCCTCAACGGCGTGCTGGCGCAGCGCCTGGTGCGCACCCTGTGCAGCCACTGCAAGCGCCCGCACACGCTGGAAGCGCACGAGTGGGACGCGTTGCGCGAGCCGGGCGAGGCCCTGCCCGAGACACTGCAACCCTACGCCCCGGTCGGCTGCCTGGAATGCCGCCGCACCGGCTACCTGGGCCGGGTCGGCCTGTACGAGCTGCTGCCGGTGACCCCGCGCCTGCGCACCCTGATCCGCGCCGACATGGACCTGGCCGGCTTCAGCCGCGCCGCCCAGGACGAGGGTGTGCGCACGCTGCGCCGCGCCGGCCTGGAAAAGGTGGCCGCCGGGCTGACCACCATCGAGGAAGTGCTGTCGGTGCTGCCGCCGCAGGAGTGAAGCGCGGGGCGCTTCCCTGCCTCATGATCGCTAGTTATATGGCTATGCCGCCATCGCCGCGCGGCCTTGAACAATCCACGACGACGGCGTCTAGAATCCCACCATGCCGTTCGCTTCTCCCGTCCGTCGCCGTGCTGCGCCCTTCCTGATCCTCGAAACCGGTGAGCCGGTGGCGACGATGCGCCGCTACGGACGCTTCCCGCACTGGATCCGCGTCGCCGCCGGCCTGGCCGAGCGCGAGACGGTGGTGACGAACGTCGCCGCCGGCGAGGCGTTGCCGGCAAGGGGCGACTTTGCCGGGGTGATCGTCACCGGCTCGGCGGCGTTCGTCACCGACCGGGCAGAGTGGAGCGAACGCTCGGCGGCCTGGTTGCGCGAAGCCGCCGAGGACGGCACGCCGCTGCTGGGCATCTGCTACGGGCACCAGCTGCTGGCGCACGCGCTGGGCGGGGAGGTCGCCTACAACCCGGCCGGGCGCGAATCGGGCACGGTGGACATCGAACTGCACCCGCCCGCCGCCGAGGATCCGCTGTTCGCCGGCCTGCCGCCTCGCTTCCCCGCGCATGCCACGCATCTGCAGACGGTGCTGCGCGCGCCGTCCGGCGCCACGGTGCTGGCGCACTCGGCGCAGGACCAGTGCCACGCGTTCCGCTGGGGCGAGGCGACCTGGGGCGTGCAGTTCCATCCGGAGTTCGCCACCCACCACATGCGCGGCTACGTGCAGGCGCGTGCCGACTGTCTACGCAGCGCCGGACGCTGCGCCCGTACCATCGCCCGCGAGGTCAGCGCCGCACCGCTGGCACGCAAACTGTTGCGGCGCTTCGTTCAGCACGCACGCGGGCAGCACAGCAGCGGCCAGGCAAAACCGCGATAATCTGTGCAGTCGCCGCCGCTGTACGGCGTCCCCCACTTCGGATTGGCAATGATCGAGATTCGCAAGCTGCCGGCCTCGGCCGGCGCGGAATGGCTGTTGGCCGGCATGTCCCTGCTGCGGCGGGCGCCGTGGGCGTTGGGCCGGCTCGGACTGATCTGGGGCCTGGCGGCGCTGATCGCCCTGTTCCTGGGCGTGCTCAACCCGACCCTGGGCATGCTGGCGCAACTGCTGATGGGGCTGGCCGGGCCATTGCTGTTCGGCGGGCTGGTGTGGGCCGTGCGCGAGGTCGACCAGGGCCGCAGCGCCGAGCCGGCGCACCTGCTGCAGGGCCTGCACGGCGGTCGCACGCCGAACCTGCTGGTGGCGTTGCTGCCGCAGGTGGTGGTCGGGCTGGCGCTGGCGCTGCTGGCGGTGGTGGTGATCGGTCCGGACGGGTGGATGCAGCTGACCACGGTGATGAACAAGCTCAACGAGCTGGGCCAGTCCGGCGCGCAGCCGGATCCGTTGCAGGTGGAGCAACTGGTCGCGACCCTGCCGGCGTTGCGCATCCTGCTGTGGCTGATGCTGGTGGCGGTTGGGTTCGTGGCGGTGGCGCTGACCCTGTTCCTGTTCGCGCCGCAGGTGATGTTCGACGGCCGCAACGGTATCGCCGCCATCGGGCACGGCCTGCGCGCCTGCCTGCACAACCTGCCGGCGATGCTGGTGTTCTTCGTCCTCGCCTTCCTGGCCATGTTCGCGTTCTATTTCGCGCTGACCGTGGTGATGCTGGTGCTGCAGCTCCTCGTCGGCACCGCCGTGGCCGCGCTGGTCGCGCAGTTGCTGCTGATGGCGCTGCTGATGCCGGTCCTGGCCGGGATCGTGTACGCGGCCTGGAAGCAGATGTTCGTGCACGCCGGCGATGCGGCGCCGGCGGTACCGCCGCCGCCCTCCAACGTCTTTGTGGCGTAGCGCCGGGATTGGGGAATCGGGAGTCGGGAATCGCTAAGAGCCACAGTCACAGCAAAACGGCCCCTCGGGGCCGTTTTGCTGTGTGCGGCAGATTGCCGTCAAGCCGCGTGGTAATGGTGGGTATGCAGCGAACCGCTGTTCCGATTCCCTATTCCCGTGCCTCGATTCCCGGCTTCTTGGTCACCGCCGCTGCAGCGATGATGCCCAGCTCGTACAGCAGGCACATGGGGATCGCCAGCATCAGTTGCGAGACCACGTCCGGCGGGGTCAGCACCGCGGCCAGCACGAAGATGCCGACCACCGCGTAGCCGCGGCCCTCGCGCAGTTGCTGCGGGGTCACCCAGCCGAGCAGGGCCAGGATCACCAGCGCCACCGGCAGTTCGAAGCTGGCGCCGAAGGCGAAGAAGATCGCCAGCACGAAGTCCAGGTAGGCGCCGGCATCGGGGGTGAGCTGGATCACGTCCGGCTTGAACGTGGTCAGAAAGTGGAACACCGCCGGCAGGACCAGGAAGTAGGCGAAGCCGCAGCCGAGGTAGAACAGCAGCACTGCCGAGGCCAGCAACGGCAGCGCCAGGCGCTTCTCGCGCTGGTACAGGCCGGGGGCGACGAAGGCCCAGGCCTGGTACAGCAGCCAGGGGGCGGACACGAACAGGGCCAGGAAGAACGCCAGCTTCAGCGGCGCGATGACCGCGCCGGCCGGGTGCGTGGCAATGACGCTCTGGCCCACCGGCAACTGCGCCAGCATCGGCTCGGCCAGCCAGGAGTACAGGCGCTTGGAGAAGGGCAGCAGCGCCACCACCACCACGCCCAGGCCGATCAGCGCGCGCATCAGCCGCGCGCGCAGTTCGATCAGGTGTTCGATCAGGCTGCTCTCGGCTTCCACGTTCATCGCGGCGCCTCCGGATCAATGGAGGGCGGCTGGCCGGTGTGCGCCGTGGCGGTGGACGCCGGATGTGGTGCGGCGGCACCGCGCGCGGCGGCGGGCACCGTCGCGGCAGAGTGCGTGGGCAGGGGCGTGTCCGTCTCGGGAGCGTGCGCAGTCGGGGCGTCGATTGCGGCGGCTGTCGCTGGCGGCACGGTCGACGGCGCGCTGTCGGCAGGCGGCACCGGCGGGTTCGGATCGATCTCGCGGCGCAGCGCCTCGGTCTGCCGCTGCAGCTCCTCGCTGCCATCGCGAAACTGGGTCTCGGCCTGGCGCAGCGAGCTCTGCACGTCGTGCAGGCTGCGCTTGAGTTCCTCGGCTTCCAGTTCGCGTTCCAGTTCCTGCTTCACCGAGTCCCACTGCGCGCGGGCGCGGCGCACCCACAATCCGGCGAAGCGCGCCGCCTTGGGCAGGCGCTCGGGACCGAGCACCACCAGGGCCACCACCGCGATCACCAGCAGTTCGCTGAATCCGATATCGAACACGCCGGCGGGGTCCCGTCAGTGCGCGTCGCGGTCGCGCTCGGCCTGGGTCTGGCGGGACGGCTCGCTGCTGCTGCGCGTCTCGTCGCCGAGCTGGCCGGCGGGCTTGTCGTCGTCGCGCATGCCTTTCTTGAATTCCTTGACCGCGTTGCCCAGATCCTTGGCGCCGCTCGTCAGCCGCTTGGTGCCGAACACCACCAGCACGATCACCAGCACGACCAGCCAGTGCCAGATGCTAAAACTGCCCATGATCCGCTCGCAGAAAAGTCGTGAGGAACTCGCAGGATAACGCACCGCGCCGCGCCGCGTTACCTTTCCCGGCCGTGCAGGGAGGGCTGCACGGCGCGATGGACAGGTGGCGTTGGGAACGGCGCTCAGCGATCGCCGTCGAGCTTCTCGGTGCGGATCTCGCCGTCGGACACCGGCTGGAAGCCCTGCTGCGCCGGTTGCGCCTGGCCCTGCAGGGGCACGGTGCTGGCGGCGGCCTCGGGCGCGGCGGTCGGTTCCGGCGTGGCCTGCGGCGCCGGCATGGCCGCCGGTGCCGGGGCGGCGCCCGGGCTGCCGTTGCTGTCGGTGCCACGGCTCTGCCGCGCGGCGTAGGTGGCTTCCTCGAGCTTGTCGCGGAAGGCGACGATGTCGTTGGACGGCCGGTTGGTGGTGCGGCCCTCGAAGATCATCCGCGGAGTGGTGTTGCTGCCGTAGGCGTTGAGGTCGGCGGCATCGTCGATCTGCAGCGCGGCGCCATCCAGGGCGACGCCGGCGAACAGGCCGCGCGCGCGCGACCACGACCAGATCTCGGCCTTGAGCTGGCCGTCGGTGGCAGCGGCGGCGTTGCGCCCGACCGGACCGGCGGCGACGCCGGCATCGGCGCCGAGGGTGAACTTGCCGTTGACGATGTTGTCCAGGCTGCGGTCGTTGCGGAACACCAGCACCACGTCGGAGGACTGCACGCCGACCTGGAAGCCGATGCTGCCGCCGGTGAGCTTGACGAACACCGGGTTGGACCAGGTGCCGTCGGGGCGCTTGACCGACATCAGGCCGTGGCCGCGACGGCCGCCGATCACCAGGCCGGCCTTGAGGGTGTCCGGGATCACCACGATGGCGCGGCCCTCGTCGAGCAGCTTGTCGGGGATGGCCTGCTCGGGAATCTTCTGGATGTCGGTCAGCACGCGCAGCGCGTTGCGGGCGCGCTCATCCTCTTCCGGTCCGGCCACGGCGTGGCCGACGAACAACAGGGTGCTCAACAACAGGGCGAGGCGCGGCAGGAGGGGCATGGCGGGCTCCGAAATAGGTCCGCAGCAAGATACTGCAAGTGCTTGAACTTAGTCACAGGGCAATGAATCGGCAATGAGTGGTGCCGGCACCGCATGCAGGCGCCGTCGATCGCCGCGATCGAACGGATCGACACGCCGCAACGCGCGCGCTCTGCCACAATGCGCGCATGTCCGACGCACCCGAGACCGCCATCCTGGTGGTGAATCTAGGCACGCCCGAGGCGCCCACCGCGCCTGCGGTCGCCCGTTATCTGGCCGAGTTCCTTGGCGACAAGCGCGTGGTCGCGATCCCGCGGCTGTTCTGGTGGCCGCTGCTGCACTGGGTGATCCTGCCGCGGCGCTCGCCGAAATCGGCGGAGAAGTACGCCCAGGTGTGGCTGGCGGACGGCTCGCCGCTGGCGGTATACACCCGCCGCCTGGCCGAGGGCATGCAGCGCGAGCTGCCTGGGCACCGCGTGGCCTGGGCGATGCGCTACGGCGCGCCGGCCCTGGCGCCGGCCCTGGACGCGCTGCGCGAGGCGGGCGTGCGCCGGATCGTGGTGCTGCCGCTGTACCCGCAGTATTCGACCACCACCACCGCCTCGATCGAGGATGTGGTGCAGGCCTGGCAGGCGCGCCATCCGCAGCTGCCGGTGCACCTGATCGAGGACTACCCGACCGATCCGGCCTGGGTCGCGGCGGTGGCCGACAGCGTGCGTGCGCACTGGGCGCAGCATGGCCGCGGCGAGCGCCTGTTCTTCTCCTTCCACGGCCTGCCGCAGCGCGTGGCCAACAACGGCGATCCCTACCCGCAGCGCTGCGAAGCCAGCGCGCAGGCGATCGCCGCTGCGCTGGGCCTGGAGGCCGGGCAGTGGGAGCTCGGCTACCAGTCGCGCTTCGGCGCCGAGCGCTGGCTGCGCCCGTACGCCGAGCCGCGGCTGTGGGAGCTTGCCGGGCAGGGGGTCAAGCAGGTGGACGTACTCTGTCCCGGCTTCGCCACCGACTGCCTGGAAACCCTGGAAGAAGTGGCGATGGGCTTCGTCGAGACCTGCGCCGAACGCGGCATGCAGGTGCGCTACATCCCCTGTCTCAACGACGCCCCGGCGCACGCGCGCGCGCTGGCGCAGCTGGCGGCCCGCGCCGCATGAGTTTGCGTGCTTTTGCCTGCCCGTCGCGGGTGGGCGCGCTGGCCGGACTGCGCAGCGGCGACCCGCAGGGGCCCAAGGCGCTGGCCTTGCACGGCTGGCTCGACAACGCCGCCAGCTTCGTGCCGCTGAGCCGACACCTGCCGCAGCTGGACCTGGTGATGCTGGACCTGCCCGGCCATGGCCACAGCAGCGACCTGCCCGATGGCGCCGAATACCTGCTGGCCAGCGCCCTGCATCCGGTGCTGGACGCGGCCGATGCGCTGGGCTGGGAGCGCTTCGTGCTGATCGGCCATTCGATGGGCGCGGCCATCGCCAGCCTGCTGGCCGCAGCGGCGCCGCAACGCATCGAGAAGTTCGTGGCGATCGAGATGCTGGGCGGCCTGGCCGAGAGCGAGGCGGGCGCGGTGGAACGGCTGCGCAACAGCGTCGCCAGCACCCGCCGTGCCACCGCCACGCCGTTGCGCGTGTTTCCCGATCTGGCCGCGCCGGTGCGGGCGCGGATGCTGGCCAACCAGCTCAGCGAGCCGGCCGCGCGGCTGCTGGTGGAACGCGGCGTGCGCGCGGTGGACGGCGGCTACGTGTGGCGCAGCGACCGCCGGCTGACCCTGCCCACCGCGATCCGCCCGACCGAGCCGCAGATGCAGGCGCTGCTGGCCGGCATCGAGTGCCCGACCGCGGTGGTGTTCGCCGATCCGGCGCAGGACATCCTGCCCGAGTCGCTGCGCCTGCAGCGCGCGGCGTGCCTGCGCGACGGCCGGGTGCACACGCTGCCCGGCACCCACCATCTGCACATGGAACAGCCGGCGGCGGTGGCCGCGTTGCTGCACGGCTTCCTCTGACGCAGACGCGGCGCTGACCGCGTCGCCATGCGTCTGCGCCGCCGCGACCATCGCATCCGGGCATCGCGCACGCACACTGCGACGCAGTGGGCGCCGGTGCTGCGCAGGCCGCCGCAATTGTTCCTTTCGCGGCGTCACAGTTCGACATGTTGTCGCCGTGCCGTCGCGGTTCGGAAAACTTCGGCGCACAGCGTAGCGCGCACCTTTCGCTCTGACGCCGCGCCTCCATGATCCGCCTCCTTCGCCGCTACCGGGTCGGCCCACGCCTGACCTTCGCCTTCGCTGCCCTGCTGTTGATCTGCGGCGCCCTGATTGTGGCCAGCCTCGCGTCGATGGCGCTGGCGCGCCAGCAGCTCGACGACATCGCCCTGGACAAGATGGAGAAGATCCGCCTGTCCAACGCCATGGTCGCGGCGCAGGCGCGGCTGGAGATCGGCCTGCTCAACGACGTCATCCTGACCAACCCCGACGAGAAGCAGGCGGTGGTGCGCGCGATCGGCCAGGCCCAGCGCGACTACGCGCAGGCACGGCGCAAGCTGTTCGCGCTGCGCCTGGACCCGGCCGACCGCACCGGCGCGCAGCTGCGCGCGGCGATCGACAAGGCCTATGTGCAGGTGCAGCCGTTCCAGTCGCAGGTGCTGGCGATGGCCGCCGACAACCAGAACCTGGATGCGCAGACTTTGCACCTGTACACCTTGCAGCCGCTGCTGGCGCAGTGGCAGCAGGCGATCCAGCGCAACGCCGCGCACCTGCGCACGCTCAGCGACGGCTCCTATGCGCAGGCGGTGACCACCATGGCCCGCGCGCGCTGGCTGCTGCTGCTCGGCGGCGGCCTGTTGCTGGCGGTCAGTGCGTGGCTGGGCTGGTGCATCACCCAGAGCCTGGTGCGGCCGCTGCGCGAAGGCACTCGCGTCGCCGCGGCGATCGCCGCCGGCCAACTCGACGCGGTGTTGCCGGCACAGGGCAACGACGAGGCCGCCGAGCTGCTGCGCAGCATGCAGACCATGCAGACCCAACTGCGCGCGGTGCTGGCCGAGCAGCGGCGGATGGCGCAACGGCATGCCGACGGCGCCATCGCCTGCCGCGGCGATGCGGCCGCCTTCCCGGGCGACTACGGCCAATTGCTGCGCGACGCCAATGCGCTGGTCGACCTGCACGTGGGCACCGCGCAGTCGATGGTGGCGCTGATGCGGCGCTACGCCATCGGCGATCTCAGCGAGGACATGCCGCGCCTGCCCGGCGAGCAGGCCGCGATCTCCGAGGCGATGGATGCGATCAAGGCCAACCTCGGCACGCTCAGCCGCGACATCTGGCATCTGGCCGAGGCCGCCGCGGCCGGCGACTTCAGCGCGCGTGCCGATCTCGGCGCGCACCAGCACGATTTCCGCATCATGCTCGAGAGCCTCAACCAATTGATGGCGACGGTGGACGGCAACCTGGGCGAGTTGTCCGGGTTGTTGCGCGCCATCGCCAGCGGCGACCTCGGCGTGCGCATGCACGGCGATTTCCATGGCGTGTTCGCCGACATGCGCGACGACGCCAACGCCAGTGCCGACCAGCTCGCGGCGATCGTGGCCGGCATCCAGCACGCGGCCGCAGCGATCGATGCCGAGGCCGGCGCCATCGCCGGCGGCCACCAGGACCTGTCGCAGCGCAGCGCCGAACAGGCCGGCACGCTGGAGCGCACCGCCCGCGCGGCGGCGCGCCTGACCGACACCGTGCGCCAGAACGCCACCCATGCGCACCATGCCAACCAGCTGGCCGACGCCGCGGCGACCGTGGCCGGCCAGGGCGGTGCTTCGATCGATGCGGCGGTCGGTGCGATGCAGGGCGTGGAAGCGGCCTCGCGCAAGATCGGCGAGATCATCGCGGTGATCGACGGCATTGCCTTCCAGACCAACATCCTGGCGCTCAATGCCGCGGTGGAGGCCGCGCGTGCCGGCGAGCAGGGCCGCGGCTTCGCGGTGGTCGCCAGCGAGGTGCGCGCGCTGGCGCAGCGCTCGGCCGATGCGGCCAAGGAGATCAAGCGCCTGATCGAGGCCTCGGTGGACCAGGTCGCGGTGGCCTCGGCGCAGGTGCACGACGCCGGCCGCACCATGGGGCGCGTGCTGGCCTCGGTGGACGAGGTCAATGCACTCATGGCGGGCATTGCGGCGGCCTCGCAGGAGCAGGCCGCCGGCATCGACGAAGTCGGACAGGCGATGGCGCAGATGGACCGCAGCACCCAGCAGAACCTGGCGTTGGTGGAGCAGGCCACGGCCGCGTCGCGCGCGTTGGAGCAGCAGGCCGGCAGTCTGAGCGAGGCGGTGGCGGTGTTCCGGCTGGCCGATGCGGCACCGTCGGTCCCGCTGCCGGAGCAGGCGTTGCCGGTGCTGGCGATCCAGCCTGCGCCAGCCGGCTTCGACTATGCGCGCAGCGCCTGATGCGGAAGCGTTCGCAGGAGCGGGGCGCCGCGGGCAGTGCGGTTGACGACCGCTACGGCGTCCATCGCCACGCCGAACGCACCCACGTCGGGGGCATGCGGACAGGCCTGTAGGTGTGCTCCCTACACACCCATCGTGAAGCTTGTGTGTAGAAAAATTTTCGCTTAAGTTGCGCCCACGCCTGCCGTCAACAGGCGTAGACGCGATACGTCCTGTGTACGCGGCTCGATCCCGGCGTCCTGACATGCCGGCGTAGTGCCGCACGGACCGTACCGCCTCGCTGGCGCCGGAGGTCGCGCCTGATTCGCGGTAGGCGGGAGGAGAGGGGGCCTGCCGGGCGCTGCATGGAGTTCTGCTTCCGCAGCGCTGGGCCAACACACCGCGATGCGACCGCATCGGCGCGCCCACCCGCCTGCTCATTCCTCCCTTGTTCGCATCCCTGTTTGCGCCATGTTGTGCCGCAGCGCAGCATGCGTGCTCGATTCGCCGCCCGAGCGCAGCCTCGCCGCAGCCGTCGATCGCGCCGCGATGTTCGGTGTTCAGCCGCGGTCCGGGCGCACCCGCCGCAGCGTCTTCGAGCGCTTCGACGAACGTGCTCTCGCCCAAGCCGATCTGTCGGATGCAGCCTGTCCTTCAGGAGCGGCTTCCGCCGCGATGCGCTTTGCCGAGCGCGCGCATCGCGGCGGAAGCTGTTTCTACAGAGTGTTTCCCACCATTCGTGGATGGACCCTTCAGTCGCGATCCGGCCGCAGCAGCCAGCGCAGATGCGCCTTGAGCTGGCGACCGTGCTGGTGGAACCAGGTGCGCTCGGCGCGCCAGTCGGGGAAGCGCGCTTCCACTTCGTGCCAGAACGCCGGCGAATGATTGGCCTGGATCAGGTGGCAGAGTTCGTGCACCAGCACGTACTCGAACGCCGAGGGCCGCCCCAGCACCAGCGCCAGATCCAGCGCCATGCTGCCGTCGGGCGCCAGCGAGCCCCACTGCGAGGACATGACCTTGTAGCGCACCGCACGCGGGGCGCGCGGCAGCGATGGCAGGTACTGCGGCAGCCAGCGGCCGACGTCGGCGCGGGCCTGGGCTTCGTAGAAATCGCGCAGCGCGCGGCGCAACGCTGCGTCGCCGCCGCGTGGCGGCAGGTGCAGGTGCGCCACGCCGTCGGCGACCTCGATGCGCGCGTAGCGGGCGTCGTGCCAGGCCACCGGCAGCGACTGCCCGCGCAGCGGCAGTTCCCCGGCCTCGCCCGGGCGCAGCGGCGTCAGCGTCTCGGCGGCGACATAGCGCGAGAGCTGCTGCGCCAGCCACTGTCGGTTCTCCAGCAGGAAGCGCTCGCCGGCGATCAGGCTGGCCCGCGGCGGCAGGGTCAGGCGTGCGCCGCGTTCGTCCACGCTGAGCTTGATGCGCCGCGCGCGCGGGTCGCGCACGCGCAGCACCTCGACCTCGCGCTCGTCCAGGCGGAAGCGGACGAGGTCGCGTTCGACGGCCGCCGGGGGCGGCGCGATCAGGCGACGGAGCAGATCGGGCATGGGCACAGCATACCGCCGGCACGGGTGCGCACGGTGACAGCCGCGTGCACCCGCTTGCGCCGCGGCATCAGTCGGCCTTGCTCAGCTTCAGCGCCGCTTCCAGCAACAGGAACAGGCGCCGCACTTCGGCGCTCATCAGCGCGAAGCGCGCGTCCAGTTCGGCGCGCACGCCGTCCTGGTCGGCATGCTCGAGCTGGTCCAGCGCACCGTCGAGGAACTTCAGCTTGCGGATCACCAGATCGTCGCCGAGCACGAAGGACACGTGGTCGTCGAGCACCAGCGCCAGCTTGGTGACCTGCTTGCCGGCTTCCAGGTGCTTGTCGATCTCGTCGCAGCGCAGCTCCTGGTGCTGGCACTTGACCACCGCGCCGCCTTCGATCGGATCCTTCATCTCGCATTCTTCGCCCAGGCTCAGGCCTTCGGGCAGCGGCTCGCCGGCGATCCAGCCGGTGAGGATCGAGCGCGGCGCCACTTCCGCGTTCAGCGGCAGCGCCGGGAAGCTGCCGAGCAGGCCGCGGATCTCCGACATCACGTTCTCGCCGGTCTTGCGGCTGGAGGTGTCCACGGCGACGTAGCCGTGCTGCAGGTCGAGCATGGCGTCGGTGCGCGAGGACTTGACGAAGGCACGCGGCAGCAGCTCGTGGATCAGGTCGTCCTTGAGCCGCTTGCGCGCGCGGCCGCCGGGGCGCCGGCCTTCCTTCTCCTCGATCTCGGCGACCTTGCGCGCGAGCAGGTCGTTGACCACCGAGCCGGGCAGGATCTTGTCCTCGCCGCCGACGGTCAGCCACAGGAAGTCGGCGATGCGGTGCGACAGCGCTTCCTGCTCGTCGCGGCCGAACGGGGAGATGAAGCCGCGCGAACTCATTTCCAGCGGGCCGACCGACTTGAGCTGGGCCTCCGGCAGGAGCGTCTCGACCTCGGAGAAATCGAGCGTGGTAGGAAAGCGGAACAGGGTCAGATTGCGAAAGAACATCGAGCATCCAGCGGAAGGAAACGGAACGGTCCGGCGGCATGCGCCGGGGAGCGGCGGCCATTGTCGCATCGCGCCCGCCCCGGTACCGCATCGGGCGGTTCAGCGAGATGGATCAGCCCGGCGGGTCGTCCGCCCAGGCGCCGGCCGCGGACGTGGCCGCGCCGCCGAGCGCGGCGAAGTCGAACAGCGCGCGGTCGGCCAGCTGCGCCGGATGCACGTTGCCCAGCGCGCGGGCGATCTGCTCCACCCGCCCCGGATGCTCCCGGTCCCACTGCTGCAGCAATTGGCCGACCTGGCGGCGCTGCAGGGTTTCCTGGCTGCCGCACAGCGTGCAGGGGATCAGCGGGAAGGCCTGTGCCTGCGCGTAGGCGGCGATATCGTCCTCGCGCACGTAGGCCAGCGGCCGGATCACCACGTGGCGGCCATCGTCGCTGCGCAGCACCGGCGCCATCGCCGCCAGCTTGGCGTGGAAGAACAGGTTCATGAAGAACGTGGCGACGATGTCGTCGCGGTGGTGGCCCAGCGCGATCTTGGTGATGCCGTTCTCCGCCGCGTAGCGGTACAGCGCGCCGCGGCGCAGCCGCGAACACAGCGAACACAGGGTCTTGCCTTCCGGCACCACCCGGGTGACCACCGAATAAGTGTCCTGTTCGATCACATGCCAGGGCACGCCGCGCTGGCGCAGGTAGGTCGGCAGCACGTCGGCGGGAAAGCCCGGCTGCTTCTGGTCCAGGTTCACCGCCACCAGCTCGAACGGTACCGGCGCCTTGCGCTGCAACTGCAGCAGGATGTCCAGCAGGGTGTAGCTGTCCTTGCCGCCGGACAGGCACACCATGACCTTGTCGCCGGCGCCGATCATGCTGAAATCGGCGATGGCCTGGCCGACCTGCCGGCACAGGCGCTTGCCGAGCGCCGCGGCGTTGCGGGCGGCGGGCGGTGTGGGATCGGCGAGCGGGTGCAGCGGCGGCAGGGGCAGGGGCGAGGTCATCGGCGGTAGTGTAGTCGGCGCGGCTGGCGCAGCACCGCGCGGTCGGCGTTGCCGGTCATTCCAGTTCCGCCACCTCGACCGTCCCGAACGTGCTGGTCAGGCGGGCGATGACGGTGCCGAGGCAGCGCAGTCCCTCGCTGGTGTTCGCGCAAAAGGACAGGCCGTCTGCGGTGCACCAGAACACTGCGTCCGGCATCGGTCGTGCCAGCGCGGCGGCGCCGGCATCGCGCGCGGCCGCCTCTTCCACGCCCGGCAGCTGGCCGATGGCTTGCCGTGTCTTTGCTGGATCGGCGTCGGCAAACGTCAGGCAATACTCATATCCCATGTGCTGCTCCGATTCGGGGCGGTGCCTAGCGGCGTGCGACGTCACCGCTTCGCGGATGCGATGCCCCGGCACAGCCTACACGCCAATTTCGTAGTGCTGATGCTCGGTCGGAATGGGCCTTCGGACACCGCCGAGTCTTACGCGCCGACGCCGATCGGGTCTTGGGTCAGCGTACCGCCGCGGCGCCGTGCGCGGCTCCACGCCTCTGCTACACCGGACGGAAAAGCGGCCCGCGGCCCACAAACATCCACACCGACGACAGCGTTATGGCGTCGTCCCCTGGTCCATCGCAACGGAGATGGATGTGTGCGTCATCAGCGCATATAGTTCGGCCACCCGCTGCTCGGAGATGCCTTCACGCTGTTCGACTGCGAGCGGGTGCGCGGTCGGCTCCAGTTCGATCCATGGGCGAATGCCGTCGTTGCGCAGATGGACCTGCGTCTTGAGGCCGGCGGTCTCCGGATACGGCGACAGGCGTGTGTTCAGCCAGCCGAAGAACGGCCCCACATGCGCACGCTGCGGCTGATCGAAACAGTTGACCCACTGCAGGTAGCTGGCTTCGCTGAGCGAGACCCACACGCCCCAGGAAAACGGTTCGGCGTGGCCATGCACGGGGATCTCGATGCAGCCGCGGACGAAGAAGTGAGCCTCGTCGATCACGCAATCGTCCGAGCCCAGCTCGCAGCGGGTGGCGCGCTGCGCCTCCGGAATCAGCGCATAGCTCAGCGGCGCCGCCACGCTGAAGCCGGGCATGCCTTCGTGGACCTGATCGCAGGCGCTGCAGGTGAAGCGGAACGTCATGGCTGGGGGCGAGACGGCAAGAAGGCTGGCCAGTGTAGCCGCCTGCGGCATCGCCAGCCTCGGCGCGCGGCAGGCATCCGGCGCCCCTGTTTTTGTCGTCATGCCGTGCCGGGACCGGCCCGCTACACTCGCCACTGGTCACCGACGCAAGGTCGCCCCATGTTCAAGAACCTCATCCCCAAGATCTTCTACGCGCGCATGCAGGACGGGCTGGATTTCTTCGTCGGCGGCCTGGGATTCCAGGTGCTGTACCAGGACGCCACGATGGCGGTGATCGCACGCGACGGCGCCAAGGCCTATCTGGTGGAGAACGCCGAGTGGGCGGCGAAGGACCGGCCGGAACTGGGCATCGAAACCGACAGCATCGACACGATCTATGCCGAGTTGTCCGCACGTGCGCCGCAGTGGCTGCATCCGAATTGCCGTACCGTCGCGCTCAAGCCCTGGGGCGCACGCGAGTTCGCGATGCTGGACCCCACCACGGTCTGTGTGGTGTTTCGCGAGTGGCCGGCGCAGGAGTGAGGGCGCGCAGGCGGATGCCATGTGCGTCCGGTCCGTTCATCGTATCGGCGCATGGTAGACCTCGGACAGGGAGGCCTTGTACTCGGCGATCGGCGGCAGGCCCATCGTCGCGCGGCGCGCATCCAGGCCGTCGATGTCCTGGGTCCTGTCCAGGACCATCGTGCCGTCCGGCTCGGTTTTGAACTGCGTACCGTAGAGCTGCGGCTTGCCTTGGTGCAGCAGCACGCGATCCTGCAGCATCGCCACATCGGAAGGATCCGCCTCCTTCTGCGCCAGGGCGGACTGCATCAACGCGAGGACCTGCTCCTGGAAGGCGGGGTCCAGGGTGGCGTGCTGGGCGATCAGGAACGCGGCCTTGGCCCCGTCTTCGCCCACCGATGTGCGCGTCGGCCATCCCTTCTTCGCCACCATCGCCTTCAGCCAGGCGGTGTTGTCCTGATCCACCGCCACCGTCTGATGCCATGATGCGGGGGTGTTTCCCTCGTCGATGGCCCTCTGTCGGACGGCCTGATCCTTCTCCACACGCGCCAGTAATGCCTGCCGCAGTGGCTGGTCGAGGCGCGCCTGGCGTGCGGCATCGAGCGTCTCGGCACGGGCGAGCAGCGCTGGCCACGCCGGCAAGGTGCGCAGCCGGTTCAGGCCGGGTCGATCCTTGTGCATCAGTTCCGGCACATCGATGCGGTCTTGCGCCAACCGCGCGTCGAGTACCGCCACGGCCGCATCTGTTCTCCCGGCAGCGGCCAGGCATTCGACGTAGAACAGATCCGCTCCGCTCGGTAGGCCGGCCGGCGCTGCGTCGATGCGCGCCAAGGTATCGGCACAAGTGCCGTAGTCCTTCGCATCGTAGGCCGCAAGCGCATCGTCCAACCGCGCAGGCTCCGAAGCGGAGACAGGCGCCGCGCTCGCGGCCAGCAATGCGACAAACAGCGCGTATCCCTGGTGCATAAACGATCCACTCTGGCGGGGCCGCGCGGCGCGTAGCCTGGGCGGACAGTAGCGCAGTCCGGTGTCATCGGCAGCACGCGGTCACGACTGCGCCTGGGCCGCGGCGGGAGTGTCCCGTTGGGGACCTGGCGGGTCACACTATGCACACACTGGTTGCTTACCCCGACCACGCCGGTCCCTCCCACATCCCGCGGAATCGCACATGCGCAAGAAACACGATCTGCCGGAGAAGCCCTGCCTTCACTGCGGCCGGCCGTTCCGCTGGCGCAAGAAGTGGGAGAAGGTCTGGGACGAGGTGAAGTATTGTTCCGACCGCTGCCGTGGCGAACGCAAGCGCGTGCGCGCGCCGGAGGCGCCGTGAGCTGCCGGGCCGTGCGCTGGCCCACCGCATGCCCGCGGGCGTGCCGCCCTGCATGAGTCCGGTGCCCTCCACCGCCCACACCCTGCGCCTGGTACTCGGCGACCAGCTCGATCCCGAGCACGCCTGGTTCGACGTGCGCGATCCCGGCGTGGTGTATGTGTTGATGGAAGTGCGGCAGGAGACCGACTACGTCCTGCACCACGCGCAGAAGATCCTGGCGGTGTTCGCCGCGATGCGCGATTTCGCCCGCCAGCTGCGGGCGACGGGCCAACGCGTGCGCTACGTGGCGATCGACGATGCCAGCAATCGCCAGTCCATCCCCGCCAATCTCGAGGCGCTGATGGCGCACTACGGTGCGCAGCGCCTGCAGTATCAGGATCCGGACGAATGGCGTCTGGACCAGCAGCTGCGGCAGTGGGGCGCGGCGCAGGCCTTCGTCGTCGAGGCGGTGGACAGCACGCACTTCTACACGCGCCGCGGCGAACTGGCGGACTTTTTCCGCGGGCGCCCGCAATGGTTGATGGAGCACTTCTACCGACACATGCGCAAGCGTCACCGCATCCTGCTGGCAGCGGACGGCACGCCCGAGGGCGGGCAGTGGAACTACGACCACGACAATCGCCAGCCCTGGCATGGCGAGCCGCCGCCACCGCCCGATGCGCGCCCGACCCACGATCACCGCGCGCTGTGGGCCAGCATCCAGGCCGCCGGCGTAGCCAGCTTCGGCCAACCGCAGGCAGAGACGTTGCGCTGGCCGCTGAACCGGGCCGAGGCGCTGGCCTGCCTCGATCGGTTCATCGTCGACGCCCTGCCGCATTTCGGCCGCTACGAGGATGCGATGAGCACGCGCAGTCCGCGCCTGTTCCATTCGCAGCTTTCCTTCGCCCTCAACACCAAGATGCTGAGGCCGCAGGACGTGGTGCAGCGCGCGCTGGAGGCCTATGGTGCCGGCGCCGCGCCGCTGGCGGCGGTGGAAGGTTTCGTGCGGCAGATCCTCGGCTGGCGCGAGTACGTGCGCGGCATCTACTGGGCGCACATGCCGGACTATGAAGCGCGCAACGCGCTCGGCCACGACACGCCGCTGCCGGCCTGGTTCTGGACCGGCGACACGCACATGCGCTGCCTGCACCACGCCATCGGCCAATCGCTGCAGGATGCGTACGCGCACCATATCCAGCGGCTGATGGTGATCGGCAACTTCGCCCTGCTGGCCGGCCTGGACCCGGCTGCGGTGCATCGCTGGTACCTGGGCGTCTACATCGACGCGTTCGAATGGGTCGAACTGCCCAACACCGTGGGCATGAGCCAGTTCGCCGACGGCGGCCTGCTCGCGACCAAGCCCTACGTCAGCAGCGCGGCCTACATCGACCGCATGAGCGACTACTGCCAGGGCTGCCGCTACGACCGCAAGCAGAAGACCGGCGCGCGTGCGTGTCCCTACAACGCGCTGTACTGGGACTTCTTCGCGCGGCACCAGGACACGCTGGGGCGCAATCGTCGCCTGGACATGGTCTACCGCCAGTTGGGCAAGCTGCCGGCCACGCAACTGCAGGCCTTGCGCGCACAGGCGCAGCAGTTGCGCGAAGGTCTGGACACGCTGTAGCGCGGGCCAGGCGACTCGCGCGCATTCGCAGCGGCCGGATGCGATGCGGGAACGTGCCCTGCGACGCACCCAAAGCGTGCCGCGCGCCGCGTATCGGCACACTGTCGCATCGGCGGACCGTGCAATCGCGCGATCTGTTACCTGCGTTCTGGCCGATCGAGACGCGCTTGAGCACCCTATGCCGCCGGTCGGCGCAGGCCGCCGGTTGCACTCGAGGTGTCAGCGACGTGGATGACGGTCGGATGACTGTCGCGCGTCGTGTTGTTCCCCCGCAACCCTATCGAGCATGATCATGACCACGACGTTCTCCCTCACCACCAGCGCACGCGCGCTGGGTGTCCTCGCTCTCATGACCGCCGCCACGGCGATCGCTGCGGTTCCCGCGGCGCCTCAATGCAGCGTGCCGCAGGCCTGGGCGCTGCCGGCCGCGACCACCGTGGTCGGCAACGGCACGCAGGCCAGTTGCACCGCCAGTGCGCTGGCCACCGCTGCGGCGCAGGGCGGCTACATCACCTTCAACTGCGGCAGCAAGCCGACCAGCATCGCCGTCGCCCATTCGATCACCATCGCGGCGGCGGCGGCCACGGTGATCGACGGCCAGGGCAAGATCACCCTGGACGGCCGCCAGTCCGCCCGGATCCTGCTGGTCAATGCCGGCAGCGCGCTGTCGGTGCGCAACCTGAAACTGCAGAACGGCAGCTCCGTGCAGCCGGCATCGAACCAGGCCTACGACCCGGGCACCTGGGGCGGCGGCGCGATCAAGGTCGGCTACCGCGGCAAGCTGGAAGTCATCAACAGCCAGTTCCTCGCCAACCGCAGCAGCATCGGCGGCGGCGCCATCTTCGCCGGCAGCGACGCCGAGGTGACCATCGTCCGCAGCGGCTTCTACAAGAACAGTTCCTGGCTCGGCGGCGCGCTGTACACCCAGCTCAGCCGGCTGACCATCGTCGGCTCGGAATTCGCCAACAACCAGGCGATCAATGCGCCGCAGGGCTTCCCCGATGCCGGCAACTTCGGCGGCGGCGGGGCGATCGACACCGACGGCGCATCGCTGGCCGGCTATCTCAAGGGTGGCGTCGGCAGCGGCGGCACGTTGGCGATGTGCGGCACCGTGGTCCGCAACAACGTCGCCGCCAACGGCTCCGGCGGTGCCACGTTGTGGGCGTACGCGCCGGACACCATCGACGTGAAGTACTCCACCTTCGCCAACAACGTCGCCACCGGCGGCCCCGGCGGCGGCGCGCGCATCAGCATGGGCTTCACCGACACCTCGCATGCCGGCACCGCCATCACCACGCCGGGCACCATCAACGTCGCCGAGACCAGCTTCCTGTCCAACAAGGCCCAACAGGGCAACGCCGGCGCGCTGTACCTGGATTGCTACGGCGCCTGCGACGTCAGCAACAGCACCTTCTACGGCAACTATGCGAAAGGCGTGGGCGCGGCCATCCAGCATGTCGGCTGGCAGCCGGCCAACGGCGACCAAGGCAGCCCCAGCGTGCGCTTCAACAACGTCACCTTCGCCGAGAACACGCCGTGGGTGACGCTGTTCGGCGACAGGTTCGACCTCCGCAACAGCATCCTGTACTCCAAGACCGAGCGCGTGTTCTGCAACAACCAGAGCAACACCGGCAACAACCTCATCGAGTACTCGGCCAAGGGCGCAGTCTGGCCGAACGCCTGTCTGGCCGCGGGCAACGTGAAAGCGGCCGATCCGCTGCTGTCGGCCCCCGCCAGCAACGGCGGGCCGACCCTCACCCAGCTGCCTGCGGCCAACAGCCCGGCGCTGAATGCCGGCAGCAACTGCGCCGCCATCGACCAGCGCGGCAATCCCCGCAATACCGCGGTGTGCGACCTGGGCGCGGTGGAGGTCAAGTAAGTCGATCTGCAGTCGTAAGTGCATGGCAATGCGCGGTCGCACCGGCTTGGCCGGTGCGACTACGCGATCTGGCGCCCTTCATCCGGATGAGCAGAGCGTGGAGCATGAGAACACCACAACCAGAACGGCAGCCACGGCGACGAGCCATGGCCTGTAGGCTTGCTTCTGGATCAGGCAACGCGCACCACAATATTCAACAAGCTGATACTTGCGACAATCGGCGCCGTCAAGGCGGACCATTCGCCACGGCGATCGTGGGCCAGGTTGATCAGGCCATCACTCGATGCGAGGTCGTTCAGGACGGCTCCCAGCATCCAACTGCTGGAAAAGAGCAACAGCCAGCCGACGACGCTCTTCATCAAATGCTGATCCCCGCACCATCCAGCAGCGGCTGACTCTGGCGAACGTCATCGGACGCGTCTGGATCCCAAGGCCAGACTCCTCCAAGTGTCGGATAGACAATCTGCAGGGCAGCATAATCGGTACCACCATGAAACCAGGTTGCAGACAGCATGTAGGTCTCGCGATGAACCTCCAGGACTTGGCGGAACTGCACCGGAAACCCTTCGAGAAAGCCCGTATACGGGAGGCCCGCTACGAAAAGCTCGCCGTTGCGAGCACGCTCCATGTAACGGTTGATCAAGGCGCTGCCAAGGTCGGAGCGAACCCCGACGACAATGACCTCTGGGATACCGAGGGTTTTTGCCAAACCGATGGAGTAGGAGAAAGGCTGCTGGATCTGACTCGGATCGAAAACGGAGGTGATGTGACAACCGAATTTCTCTACGTTGTTGAGTATCCGCTGCTCCATTCGATTCATGTCGGTGCTGGTATTCGAGAGGAGCGCGCCGAGCGGCACGGGTGTGTTGAAAGATCTCGCGTATCAGTCTAATTCCAAAGCCGATAGGAACAACAGGGTCATGGTGGTCGCAGAGACCGTGGGTGATGCTTGCGTAGCAGATGCCAGGCGAACTCGCTGGCGCCGGATCGTCAGCAACGCGACTGGATGGCCCTGCTACAGTGCGCGCGGCATGCGCCGAAGACCGCAGGAGCGACCATGAACGAATCCGACGCCTACGTGTACGACGAGATCCGCAAATGGGTCTGGTCCGGGTTCTACTCCCAGGACGATATCCAGGAGATGCTCGAGGACATCCTCGAAGACGACTGCGACGAGGCCATGTTGCGCGCCTCGGTCGCCAGCCAGTGGCAGGCCAAGCAGCAGGCGGAACAGACCTGGCCGGCGCAGACCGATTGCGACCGGCTCGATGCGCTGTTCGAGCGGCTGCACGACGCCGGCATCTGTGCGCTGGCCAATGCCGGCTACACCATGTCCGACGGTCACGTCGAAGTGAACCAGGCGGTGGCCGACACGCCGGACCGGCGCTACCACGGTTACTGCTTCTATCACGGCCAGGACATGGAGCGCGCGATCGACGGCGGCGGGCTGATGCTGGCCTTCGGCGATCTTGAAGGACGCGAGGAGGCGGACCTGGCGGTCGGCCAGCAGGTCGCCGCGGCGTTGCGTGCGGCGGGCTTCACCGTGGACTGGGACGGCACGCCGCGCAAGCGCATCGACCTGCCCGGCTTTGTCTGGCAGCGCCGCGCCGACTGGGATTGACGTTCCAGCGGGGCGTGGGCAGCCGCTGGCTGCGAGACCTCGACGCGCTGGCTACAATCGCATGCTCATGCCTGACCGCGCCCCCGCTGCGCGCGCGGAAGGCGTTTGACGGAGAGGCGTTTCATGGAGCGGATGCTGTATCGCAATCGCCGCGGGTCGCGGCACGTCGCCGGCAGGCGACTGGCGCCGCGCGCGGCCCTGCTGCTGGCCACCGCGCTGCTGGCCGCCTGTGCCGGTGCGCAATCTTCTTCCCCCTCGATCACCCCTGCACACACGGAGCGGACCATGTCGGAGATGACGCCAGAGCACCTGGCACAAGGCGTAGTACGGTTGATCCTGGCGATCGGCGGCAGGCAGGACCTGGTCGCCGCCCAGGTCGCGGCGCAGACCGGTCTGCAGGTCGAGGACGAGGGCGGGCATGCGTTCAGCGCGTCCGGCACGCTCGCCGGCGGTGGCGGCTACACGCTGGAATCGGTCGCCGATGCCGACGCTGCGCCGCCGTCGCGGCTGGACCTGCGCTTCACCCCCGCGCCGGGCGCGGCGCCGGCGCGGTGCACGCAATCGTTGGACGCGTATCGCCAGGCGCTGGTCGCGGCCGGCTTCGTGCCGCGCTGGATCGCACCGCCGCGTCAGGGCAGCGCCGGCCGCTGGCATTTCGAACGCGGCGCGGTCGCCGTGTACGCCTTCGTCGGCAAGGACGCCGGCGAGCACGATGCGCAGGCGTGCGTGGAGATGCTGCAGATCCTGGTCGACGCGTAAGGAGAGCGGAGATGGCACACGACGACGAACGCCTGAAGGGCATGGTCGACACCTTCGCGCAAGCGCATCCGAAGGAAGGTCAGGCGCTGCGGCAGATGCTGGACAACACGCCGGAACTGCGCATGCGGGTGGAGCAGGCGATCGGGCAACAGCAGCTGTCCGGCTTCGCGCCCAGCCCCGAGGCGGGTACCGGGTCGTACAGCCCGCGCACCGGACAGATCGAGCTGCCGATGGACGTGCTGGCCACGGCGAAGATGAACGCGCCGCGCGACGATTCGGCCAACACCGCCCGCATCGTGCTGGGCCACGAGATCGGCCATGCCATCAACAAGGCCGCCATCGACCGCAGCGATGCCGCGTTCGCGGCCAAGGTCGACGGCATCGCCGCCTCGCCCTCGCCGCACGACTACACCGCCACGCTCCAGGCCTACGGGCAGGAGCAACGCACCCGCGAGGCCAAGGACGAGATCGCCGGGGTCAACACGCTGGCCGACTACGTCACCCGCACCAATCCCAAGGCCACGCTCAAGGACCTGTACAACGCCAGCAGCGAGATGGCGAGCTACATCGACAAGCAGGGCGTGGGCAGCAAGGCCACCTACACCGCCAAGGACGGGTTGAGCTTCGGCAAGGACCTGAAGATCGATGCCGACAATCCGCGCAACGTCGAGGCGATGGGCAAGCTGTTCTACGACGCGCGCGGCTATCCGCAGAACTATGGCGAGCGCGCGCTGGCGCAGATCGCCGATGCCGAGGACCGGGCGCAGGCGCAGCATCCCGAGCGCACGCCGCCGGCGGTGCATGCCGACCTGAAGGCGGTCGGCATCGATGCCGCGCAGGTGCCGCGCGATGTGCTGCCGGCGGGATTCCGCGATGGCTCCGCACCGGCGCCGACACCCGAGCCGCCTGCGCCGCGCGCCAGCGAG
>NZ_AQOI01000096.1:0-611 GCF_000364665.1 Xanthomonas sp. SHU 199 | reverse complement strand
GCCGACGCCGGCCAGACCATCGGCATCAACAGCATCGTCAACGCCAGCGCCGCCTCGCTGGGCAAGGCCGGCTTCGCCGCCACCCAGACCACCACCAACGCCCTGGCCTCGGGTACCGCCACCGCCAGCGGCAGCTTCTCCGGCATGGTCGTCAACGGCGTCAGCATCGCCTCGGTCTCGGTGGCCGTCGGCGACGTGGACACCGATGTGGCCAAGAAGATCGCCTCGGCGATCAACGACAAGCTGGCTCAGACCGGCGTGTACGCCTCGGTGGACAGCAGCAACAAGCTGAAGCTGGAATCGGTCAAGGGCGGCCAGGACTTCTCGTTCACCGCGGGCAGCGCCACCGGTGCCACCGGCATCACCTTCGACCAGAGCGGCATCGCCGCCACTGCCACTGCCGCCGCGGGTACCACCAACTTCCTGAAGGACGTGGACATCTCGACCTTCCAGGGCGCGCAGAAGGCGCTGAGCATCATCGACAACGCGCTGACCTCGGTGAACTCCTCGCGCGCGGACATGGGTGCGATCCAGAACCGCTTCACTTCCACCATCGCCAACCTGAGCTCCACCTCCGAGAACCTGTCGGCTTCGCGCAGCCGCATCCGCGA
>NZ_AQOI01000095.1:0-14592 GCF_000364665.1 Xanthomonas sp. SHU 199 | reverse complement strand
GCCGCCGCGGCCGTACCCGGTGCAGCGTGGCCTGACTGCGCCGATGCGCCAGGCCGCACAGCGCGCCGACCGCCTGGCGGCGATGCAGGCCTGGGCCGGGCAGTCGGCCTGGATGGCACCGGCCGAGCCGGCGGCAGAACTGCTGGCGCGCTGGTGGGCGCAGGCGCAGGCCCTGCGGTGAGCGCGCAGGTCTTCCATCGCGGGCAGCCGGCGGATGCCGACCTGCTGGCCGCCGCCGCGCTGGTGAACTACGGGCACTTCAGCACCATGCAGGTGCGCAATGGCGCCGTGCGCGGGTTCGAGCTGCATCTGCAGCGGCTGCAACAGGCGAATGCGGCGCTGTTCGGCAGCGCCTTGGCGGCCGAGCGCGTGCGCGGCGAGCTGCGCGCGGCGCTGGCCGCGTTCGGCAGGGGCGACGCGTCGCTGCGCGTCACCGTGTGCTCGCCCGCATTCACCCTGCGCCGGGCCGACGCCGACTGCGCGGTGGAACTGCTGGTGTCGCTGGCTGAACCGGCGCAGGCCGACCCGGCGCCGTTGCGCCTGCGCAGCAGCGTGTTCGCACGCGAGGCGGCGCAGCTCAAACACGTCGGCACCTTCGGCGCCTTCCACCAGCGCCGCCTTGCGCTGCAGGCCGGCAGCGACGACGCGCTGTTCGTCGACGCGCAGGGGCAGGTGGCCGAAGGGCCGACCTGGAACCTGGGACTGTGGGACGGCGCCTGTCTGCACTGGCCGCAGGCACCAGCGCTGCGCGGCACCCAGGAACGGTTGCTGCAGGCCGGGCTCGCCGCGCTGGGCGTGGCGCAGCAGGTGCGGTCGCTGCCGCTCCAGGAGATTGGGCCCGACGTGGCTGCCTTCACCTGCAACGCCCGCGGCCAGCAGGCGGTGGCGGCAGTGGACGGGCGCGCGTTGCGCCCGGCCGCGGATCTATTGGCCATGCTGGAGGTGGCGTTGCACACCCAGCCCTGGCAGGCGATCTGAGCACTCCGTGGACGGCCATCGTGGCATGGCTGCCGCTCCTGGCGAATCCCCAATCTCGAATCCCCAATCCCGCGGCCGCAGGCCACGGCCCAGACTTGGCAGAGCCGGGGCCGGCCGCTATAATCGTCGGTTCACCGCGCCATCCTGGCGACTGGGCAACACCGGAAACTCACCATGGTCAAGATCCGCCTTACCCGTGGCGGCGCCAAGAAGCGCCCCTTCTACCACATCATCGTCACCGACGTGCGCAGCGCGCGCGACGGCCGCAACATCGAACGCGTCGGTTACTACAACCCGGTCGCCCAGGGCGCCGAGCCGCGCGTGGTGCTGGACCTGGCCCGCGTCGACCATTGGGTGTCCAATGGCGCGCAGCTGACCGACAAGGTGCGCAACCTGTACAAGGAAGCCACCAAGAACCAGGCCGCCGCGGCCTGATTCCGCGGGCCGCGCCCAGCGCGCGGCCCTCGCGTTTGCCCCAATGAAAGACAGCCAGCGCCGCATCCTGCTCGGTCGGGTCCTCGGCGCGTTCGGCATCCGTGGCGAGGCCAAGCTCGAGTCCTGGACCGAGCCGCGCCTCGCCATTTTCCGTTATCAGCCCTGGATCGTGCGCAAGCCCGACGGCAGCGAGAGCAGCCTCAGCGGCGTGCGTGGCCGCGAGTCCGGCAAGTACCTGATCGCCACGCTGCCCGAGGTCACCGACCGCGACGCGGTCGAGGCCCTGCGCGGCACCGAGATCTACGTGGCGCGCAGCAGCCTGCCGCCGCCGCGCCCGGACGAGTACTACTGGGTGGACCTGGAGGGCCTGGACGTGCGCACCGTCGACGGCGTGGCGCTGGGGCAGGTGTCGCACCTGTTCTCCACTGGCGCCAACGACGTGCTGGTGGTGCGCGGCGACCGCGAACGGCTGGTGCCGTTCGTGCAGCCGGACTACATCAAGTCGGTGGATTTCGAGGCCAACCTGGTCGTGGTCGACTGGGACCCCGAGTTCTGAGCGAAGCGGCCATGCGGCCGCTTTGGCGTTTGCCTTTCCCATTCCCCATTCCCGGCTCCCCATTCCCCGCCTCATGCGCATCGACGTCATCAGTCTGTTCCCCGAGTTCGTCGCCCAGTGCGCCGGGTTCGGCGTGGTCGGCCGGGCGCAGGAGCGCGCGCTGCTGGATCTGCACGGCTGGAACCCGCGCGACTACGCCACCGGCGGCTACCGCAAGGTCGACGACCGCCCGTTCGGCGGCGGCCCGGGCATGGTGATGATGATCGAGCCGCTGCAGGCCTGCCTGGAGGCTGCGCGCGCGGCCGATCCGCTGCCGGCGCCGCTGATCTACCTGAGTCCGCAAGGCCGGCCGCTGACCCAGGCCAAGGCCCGCGAACTGGCCGCGCTGCCGCGGCTGCTGCTGCTGTGCGGGCGCTACGAGGGCGTGGACGAGCGTTTCGTCGCCGCCGCGGTGGACGAGGAAATCTCGATCGGCGACTACGTGCTGTCCGGCGGCGAACTGGCCGCGGCGGTGCTGGTGGACGCGGTCACCCGGCTGCAGGAGGGGGCGCTGAACGACGCCGAATCCGCGGCTCAGGACAGTTTCGAGGGCCCGGACGGCCTGCTCGACTGCCCGCACTACACCCATCCGCGCGAACACGCGCTGGGCGAGGTGCCGGCGGTGCTGCGCTCCGGCAACCACGCCGCGATCGCGCGCTGGCGGCGCATGCAGGCGCTGGGGCGGACCTGGCTGCGGCGTCCGGAACTGCTGGACGAGGCGGCGCTGAGCGCGGTCGACCGGCGCCTGCTGCAGGAATTCCGCCAGGAGCGGGAGGCGGCGCAGGCCGCCGAACAGGAAAATCCATCCAAGCCCTAGCCATTGCCGCCGGGCTGGGTTAAAATGCCCGGCTTTCCGGCCAGTGCGTTCCGTGCTTGGCCCATCCGATATCGCGCAATCGCCGTGCGGCGACTGCCGGACCACCTCACCAGACACAAGCGGTGCCCACCATGAGCAAGCTCAACAAGACCATCCTGGCCGACTTCGAAGCCGCCCAGATCCAGCGCAAGCTGCCGGAGTTCAACCAGGGCGACACCGTCGTCGTCAACGTCAAGGTGAAGGAAGGCAACCGCGAGCGCGTGCAGGCCTACGAAGGCGTGGTGATCGGCACCAAGAACGCCGGCCTGAACTCCTCGTTCACCGTGCGCAAGATCTCGCACGGTTATGGCGTCGAGCGCGTGTTCCAGACCCACAGCGCCACCATCGACTCGGTCGAAGTGAAGCGCCGCGGCAAGGTCCGCGCCGGCAAGCTGTACTACCTGCGTGGCCTGGAAGGCAAGGCCGCCCGCATCAAGGAAGATCTGGCCGCCGCTGCGCAGGCCAAGGTCGCGCGCCAGGCCGCTGCTGCCGCCGCCAAGGCCGAGTAATCTTCCGGCGACCCTCGGTCGCTGCCGCAACGGCCGCCTTCGGGCGGCCGTTTGCGTTTGTGGGGTTTGGATCGCGCCGCGCGGGAGCGGAGCCGTCATGTCCGCGATGGCGGGTCTGGCCGTTTTTGTGGCAGGAGTTTCAGTCGCGTCCCACAGGGGCTTGGCGCCCTTGTGGGAGGGACTTCAGTCCCGACGCGTGCCGGTGTCGGACGGCTTGGGCTTCGTTCGCTGCGGCTGCATGACAGTCGACTCCCGCACAGACAATGGCGCCTGCGGATAGTGAAGCGAGCGCAGCGCTCAGCGCGCCGGATCCTGCGCCACCGCCACGTCGGCGACCGGTGCCGGCGGCTGCACCGGCACTTCCGCCGGATGCGCCACGGTCTCCGGCCGCGACGGCGGCAGCATCCGCGCGGTGCGCCAATTGCCCCAGCGGTAATACGCCAGCGACAGCAGCATCGCGCAGGTGGCGCTGGTCGGGAAGCTCCACCACACCGCATCCACGCCCAGCTGCGGCTGCAGCAACTGCGCGAACGGCACGCGGATGCCCCAGAGCGAGAGCGCCAGGATCAGCAGCGGCGGCACCACCGCACCGGTGGCGCGGACCACGCCGGAGATGACGAAGGTGACGCCGAAGAACAGGAACGACCACACCGCGATGTGGTTGAGGTGGCGCGCGATCTCCAGCGCCGCGCTGTGCGGCGGCAGGAACAGCGCCAGGGTCCAGCGGTCGAACAGGATCAGCGGCGCGATCAGCGCGCCGGTCAGCAGGAAGTTGAACAGCACGCCCTTGCGCGCGGTCGCCGCGACCCGGTCCCAGCGCTGCGCGCCGACGTTCTGCGCGGCCATCGACGAGCAGGCCGCGCCGATCGCCATCGCCGGCATCTGCAGGTAGGCCCACAGCTGCAGCGCCGCGCCGTAGGCCGCGGAGGTGGCGGTGCCATAGCCGTTGACCAGCGAGATCATCACGATCATCGCCAGCGAGATCAGCACCATCTGCAGGCCCATCGGCACGCCCTTGACGATCAGCGCGCGCAGGATCGGCAGGTCGAGCCGGAACAGCCGCGCGTCGCGGCGGCCCAGCCACAGCACGTGGCGCTTGTGCCGCAGGTACAGCAGCAACCCGGTCAGCGACACCGCCTGCGCGATCAGCGTGGCCCAGGCCGCCCCGGCGATGCCCAGTTTGGGGAACGGCCCCAGCCCGAACAGCAGCAGCGGGTTGAAGCCGATGTCCAGCACTACCGACAGCAGCAGGAAGCGGAACGGCGTGCGCGAATCGCCGGTGCCGCGCAGCGCCGCCGACAGGAACGCGAAGGTGTACAGCAGCGGCATCGCCAGGAAGATCACCCGCAGATAGGCCTCGGCCAGCGGCAGCGACGCCGCCGGCGTGCCCATCGCCGCCAGCAGGTGCCGCGCCAGCCACCAGCCGCCGGCGGCGATCAGCACCGAGATGCCGATGAAGAAGGTGGCGCTGGTGCCCATCACCCGCCGCGCCTGGGTCACGTCGCTGCGGCCCATCGCCTGGCCGATCAGGATGGTGGCGGCCATGCCGATGCCGAACACCGAGCCGATCAGGAAGAACATGATGCTGTTGGCGTTGGCCGCGGCGGTGAGCGCCGCTTCGCCGAGATAGCGGCCGATCCACACGGCATTGACCGAGCCGTTGAGCGATTGCGCGATGTTGCCGGCCAGGATCGGCAGCGAGAACAGCAGCAACTGGCGGCCGATCGGGCCTTCGGTGAGCGCAGCGGGCTTGGTCATCGCGGGTCGGGAGCGAGCGTGAGCCGGCCACACTAGCACCGACGGATGTCGGCGGGGCGATGGGCGGATCTGGGTCTGCAGCGTTCGTGCCGCAGGCGGGCAGGGGGCGGGCCTGCGCCGCCCCACGGCGGGTGGCGTGGGCCGTCGCGCTCGGCGGCCGGTCCTGTCCGAGTCGCGGTGGTGCGCTGCGGCGAGGGTGGAACTGCGTTCGGCACGGCTCGGGTCATTGCTTGGTGCCGGGTAGGGGGCGACGCCAGCAACGGCATGGGACATGAAACCTGGGCGAACCGCCCCCCGCTGCGCCTGCCTCGAGGTCGCTCGCTCTCTGCCAACCCATTCATCCCGGAAAGGTGAGCCCCTGCGGCGCGGTGCTTGCATTGGTGCGATCGCATCGCCATCTGTGCGGAGAACGTATGCGCCGCGCATGCTCTCGGGCGGCGCGATGGTCTCCGCTCCGGCGCCGCCTTTTGACTGCCTGCAATCCCCACCCCAACGCGAGTGGATGTCGAGCAACGCAATGAATGAATCTGTCGTACAAGCTGCCGCGGTGCGCCTGGATGTCTGGCTGTGGGCCGCGCGCTTCTTCAAGACCCGCAGCCTGGCCAAGCAGGCAGTGGAGACCGGCAAGGTGGACGTGGCCGGGCAACGGCCGAAGTCCTCGCGCGCGGTGCGCGTGGGCGAGCAGGTGCGGGTGCAGCGCGGCGACGAGGTGTTCGAGATCCAGGTGCTGGGGCTGAGCGACACGCGCGGTCCGGCCAGCGTGGCGCAGACGCTGTACCAGGAGAGCGAGGCTTCGCGCGAACGTCGTGCGCAGTTGCGTGCGCAACGCAGCGCCGAGCGCAACGGCTATCAGGCGCCCGAGGGCAAGCCGGACAAGCGCGCGCGGCGGCTGATCCGCGCGCTGGGCGATATCGACATGCTTTAAGCGTGCAGGGGGTTAGGTGCGCAGCGCGATCGCATGCCGTTGCCGCGCAACCGCGTGCAAACGCATGTCTCGCTCCGCGTGTCGTCTTCGCCGGTCTGAGGCGAACGAGCCTCGCGAGTGGATCCCTCTAGTGTCGCTGCTGATGGTGTTCCGCCAACGCGTCATCTGATGCGCCGCGACAGCTCGCGCGAGGATGCTCCGATGCGGCAGCGCAATGCTGAGAAGTGCAGCAGGGATAGCCGTGAATCGAATCGGCCACGCGCACATGTTGTCCGTGGAGGCACTGTCAAGCGCAAGCGCGAGCTCATCGACACGCCATTCGCAGCGTCGGCACGCGACATTTCCGTGCCGCTGCGTAGCTTGGATTTGCCCGCAACACTTCCGTTTCGGGTTATCCCAAGAGGAAACACATCATGGCCAATCAAAACCAAAACACCAGCAATCGCGGATTCGCTTCGATGGACGACGACAAGCAGCGCGAGATCGCCAGCAAGGGCGGCAAGGCCGCGCACGAGAGCGGCAATGCGCACGAGTTCAACTCGCAGGAAGCGGCAGAGGCCGGCAGCAAGGGCGGCAAGGCCGCGCATGCGAGCGGCAATGCCCACGAATTCAATTCGCAAGAAGCGGCAGAGGCCGGTAGCAAGGGCGGCAAGGCGGCCCATGCCAGCGGCAATGCACACGAGTTCGACTCGAAGGAAGCTGCCGAGGCTGGCCGTAAAGGCGGGCAGCGCTAGGCTGCCGATGTGTTGCGTTGATACGGCGGGTTGCCGGCCTGGCCCACTGGCCAGCGACGTTCAGCACGTGGCGCCGCGTGCTGCAGGCCCAGGCCGCGACATGTTCGCGGCCTGGGCCTTGGCCTGATCAGGCCGCCAGCTTCACGTCGAAGCGGTCCAGTTCCATCACTTTGCTCCATGCCGCCACGAAGTCGCGCACGAACTTTTTCTGCGCGTCGGCGCTGGCGTAGACCTCGGCCACCGCACGCAGCACCGAGTTGGAGCCGAACACCAGATCGGCGCGGGTGCCGGTCCACTTCACGGCGCCGTTCTTGCGGTCGCGGCCTTCGTAGACGTCCTTCATCTCCGAGGTCGCCTTCCACTCGGTGCCCATGTCCAGCAGGTTGGCGAAGAAGTCGTTGCTGAGCACGCCGGGGCGATCGGTGAACACGCCATGCGCGGACTGGCCGCTGTTGGCGCCGAGCACGCGCAGGCCGCCGACCAGCACGGTCATCTCCGGGGCGGTCAGGGTCAGCAACTGCGCCTTGTCGATCAGCAGGGCTTCGGCCGACAACGCATAACGGCGCCTGGCGTAGTTGCGGAAGCCATCGGCGATGGGTTCCAGCACCGCGAACGATTCCACGTCGGTCTGTTCCTGCGAGGCATCCATGCGGCCCGGCACGAACGGCACCTCGACGATCTGTCCGGCCAGCTTGGCCGCCTGTTCCACCGCGGCGGCGCCGCCGAGCACGATCAGGTCGGCCAGCGAGATCTTCTTGCCGCCGCTCTGCGCGCCGTTGAACCGCGCCTGGATGTCCTCCAGCGTGGCCAGCACCTGTGCCAGCTGCGCCGGCTGATTGACTTCCCAATCCTTCTGCGGGGCCAGGCGAATGCGCGCACCGTTGGCGCCGCCGCGCATGTCCGAGCCACGGAAGGTGGAGGCCGCGGCCCAGGCGGTGGACACCAGTTGCGCCACGCTCAGCCCGGAGTCGAGCAGGGTCTTCTTCAGTGCGGCGATGTCCTGCGCGTCGACCAGCGGGTGGTTCACGGCCGGGATCGGGTCCTGCCACAGCAGTTCTTCGGCCGGCACGTCCGGGCCGAGGTAGCGCGCACGCGGGCCCATGTCGCGGTGGGTCAGCTTGAACCAGGCGCGGGCGAAGGCGTCGGCGAACTGTTGCGGGTTCTCCAGGAAGCGGCGCGAGATCTTCTCGTAGGCCGGGTCGAAGCGCAGCGCCAGGTCGGTGGTGAGCATGGTCGGCAGGTGCTTCTTCGACGGGTCGTGCGCGTCCGGAATCACCGCCTCGGCGTTCTTGGCCACCCACTGGTGGGCGCCTGCCGGGCTCTTGCTCAGTTCCCAGTCGAACTTGAACAGGTGCTCGAAGAACTCGTTGGTCCACTGCGCCGGCCTGGTGGTCCAGGTGACTTCCAGGCCGCTGGTGATGGTGTCGCCGCCCTTGCCGCTGCCGAAGCTGTTGGACCAGCCCAGGCCCTGGCTTTCCAGGTCGGACGCTTCCGGCTCGGCGCCGACGTGGTCGGCCGGGCCGGCGCCGTGGGTCTTGCCGAAGGTGTGGCCGCCGGCGATCAGCGCCACGGTCTCTTCGTCGTTCATGGCCATGCGGCCGAAGGTGTCGCGGATGTCCTTGGCCGCCAGCAGCGGGTCGGGATTGCCGTCCGGGCCTTCCGGATTGACGTAGATCAGGCCCATCTGCACCGCGGCCAGCGGGTTTTCCAGGTCGCGGGTGTGGCGCACTTCGCTGTCGTCGTCCTTCACCAGCACGCCGTGCGCCTCGTCCACGCCCGGCGAGCCGTGCGAATACCGCTCGTCGCCGCCCAACCACTTGGTCTCGCGGCCCCAGTACACGTCCTGGTCCGGCTCCCAGGTGTCGGCGCGGCCGCCGGCGAAGCCGAAGGTCTTGAAGCCCATCGATTCCAGCGCGACGTTGCCGGTGAGGATCAGCAGGTCGGCCCAGGAGATGGCCTGGCCGTACTTCTGCTTGATCGGCCACAGCAGGCGCCGCGCCTTGTCCAGGCTGACGTTGTCCGGCCAGCTGTTGAGCGGAGCGAAACGCTGCTGGCCGCGGCCACCGCCGCCACGGCCGTCGCCGGTGCGGTAGGTGCCGGCGCTATGCCAGGCCATGCGCACGAACAGCGGGCCGTAGTGGCCGAAGTCGGCCGGCCACCAGTCCTGCGAATCGGTCATCAGCGCATGCAGGTCGCGCTTGAGCGCTTCCAGATCGAGTTGCTTGAACGCCTTGGCGTAATCGAACTGCGGGTCCAGCGGGTTGGAACGGGCCGAATGCTGGTTGAGCAGGTCCACGCGCAACTGCTTGGGCCACCAGTCGCGATTGCTGGTGCCGCTGCCGCTGGCAGCCTGGTGGAACGGGCATTTCGATTCGCTGGTCATGGGAGGCTGCCTTGGCTCTTGGTGGACGAGATGGGGTGGCTCGGCGCCGCGATCATACGGCGGCGACACGGTGAAACTGGAGACACGATAGGCGGAAGCCGCGATTTAGAGAATTCGAATTCTTCTAATCAATCGATAGTGTGCAGCTATCGCATCGATGGCGGTGTGCGGTGTCGCCGCGCATCGCTCGCCTGCCGGCGCTCCCTGCAGTGGCCGCATGCCGCCTGCGTCCGTGACAGGACTCAGTCGACCGGCATCACATCGAAATCGCCGCCCAGCACGCGTTCCAGGCGTCCGCTGCGCCAGCCGCGGACGCTGTCGCGCACCAGCGGCGAAGGCGCGATCCGGTAGCGTCGGCACACCCGCAGTTCGTCCTCGCCGATGGGCGCGCGCCGTGCCTGCCCGGGCAGGTCGGGGGCGACCCGCACCTGCACCGCGAGCCGGCGCAGGGTCGGTTCGTCGGCCTCTTGTTCCTGCACATGCAGGCCGGCTTCCGCGTCCAGCAACGCCAGTGCCCCGAAACCGGCGATGGCCAGCCAGGCGCGGCCTTGCTGCGGATCCTGTGCCAGCACGTCCACCCGCATGTTGCGCTGCTCGGCCCAGGCCAGATACATCTGCAGCAGACGTTGCCACCACTGCCGTGCTTCGGCCGGATGCCGGTGCAGCTCGCTGGCGCCGATGCGCAGGTCCAGCAGCGCATCCTGCGGGCGTTGCTCCTGCAGCGCGGTGCTGGCCAGGTGCAGCAGCCACAGCAACTGGGTCAGGCGCGCCACGAACTCGCCGTCGCGCTGGGCGCCGCCGTCCAGCCGCGCGCGCAGGCGCACGGCGGTGGCCAGCGCGCTTTCGATGCGGTCGCGGCGCTCGATCCGGTCCAGCACCTGGAAGCGGCCGGATTGCGACCAGAAATCGCGCTCGCCCATGGCGGCGAAATCGGCCTCGCGCGCCTGCCGCCAGGCCGGCGCGGCGTGCGATTCCTGCAGGCGATGCAAGGCCGCATCCAGGCGCGGCAGGACCGCGCTGTCTGCATTGGGCGCGTACACCAGGTCGCGCAGATCCGTGGGCGTGGCGGGGTCGACCGCGGCGGGCAGGGGTTCCGGCGGCGGCGGCGCGTCCGCTGCGATGAAGCGCACGTCGAGGCGGTCGCCGGCGCCGCGCACGAACAGGAACTGGTCGCCTTCGGGGGCGCGTTGCTCGACGATGCTGCGTGCCAGGGGCGCGAGCAGATGCTGTTCGATCGCGCGGCGCAGCGGCCGCGCGCCCAGGTCCGGAGTGAAGCCGCGGTCGAGCAGGAACTCGATCGCCGACGGCTCCCATTCCACCGCCCAGGCGCGATTGCGCAGGCCGCGCCGGGTCAGCGTGCGATCCAGTTCCTTGTGCAGGATCTCGCGCATCAGCGCCCGATCCAGCGGGTTGAACAGCACCACTTTGTCGAGCCGGTTGACGAACTCGCGGCGGAAGGTCTCGTACACCGCCTTTTCCACCGCGTTGCGCGAGTAGCCGCCGGCGACGGTGGCGAAGCCGGGGCCGGCGCCGCGGGCCAGCGTGGCGCCGACGTTGCTGGTGAGAATGATGATGCTGTGGCGGAAGTCGGCGGTGTTGCCGTTGCGGTCGCTCAGGCGGGCGTCGTCGAACACCTGCAGGAACAGGTCCCAGACCTTGGGGTGGGCCTTCTCGAACTCGTCCAGCAGCACCACCGAGAACGGCTGCTCGCGGATACGCGCGATCAGCGTGCGCTGCCCGGCGCTGTCGTCGCCGGTGAGCCGGTACAGCGCGTCCTCGCCCTGGAACTCGCTCATGTCCAGGCGCAGCAGGCGATCGGGAGTGCCGAACAGCAGTTCGCCCAGTGCCTTGGCCAATTCGGTCTTGCCGGTGCCGGTCGGGCCGGCGAACAGGAACACGCCGATCGGGCGGCGGCTGTCGATCAGCCCGGCCTTGAGCATGGCGATGCGATCGAGCAGGGTCTCCACCGCCTCGTCCTGGCCCAGCACGCGCTTGCGGAAGAAACGGCGCAGCGTCTCCAGTTCCAGCCGTTGGCGATCGTCGATCACCTCCAGCGGCAGCCCGCTGCGCCTGGCCACCGCCTGCAGCAGGGCATCGTCGTCCAGCGGCAGGCGTGCGTCGTCGCCGTCCTTCGCGGCCTGCAGGGTCTCGTCGAGCAGTTGCAGCAGGCGGCCGGGTTCGTGCTGATCGGGGAAGTACTGCGCGGCCAGGCGTTCGGCTTCGGCCAGGGCGCGCGCGTCGATCACCTCGGTCTGCAGCGCCTGCGCCTGGGCCTGCGCCCACTGTGCGCCGATCTGCGCCAGCGCGGTGGACGCGGCCGGTGCCAGCGTCACCACTTCGAAGCGCGAACGCGTGGTCGGCCGCGCCACCTGCAGTTGTGCCAGCTGCCGCGGCGTGATCTCGCCGATCAGGCGCAACTCACCGCGCTCCAGCGCCGGCAGCACCAGATCGAGGATGCCGCGCGGATCGCGCGAATGCGCGCCCTTGTGCAGCAGGTCGTAGAAGTCCGGCGCGCGCCACAGGGCGCGCTCGCGGTGCAGCACCGCCAGCATCTCGCGGATGCGTCCCTCCAGTTCGCCGATGTAGCTCTGCCCCGCCAGGATCTCCGCGGCGGAGGCCTCGAACACACGCCAGCCTTCGCCGAGCAGGCGTTCGCTGAGCAGGTCGATCAGCACGCTCTTGCCCACGCCGTGCTCGCCGACCAGCAGCACCGGCTGCGGAGGCGTGGTCACCACGTGCTCGTAGGCGCGCTGCAAGGCCGCGTCCAGCCCCGGGTGGTGCAGGCGCAGGCGCGCCGGCACCGCGGCGACGACACGGCCGAAGCCGCCGAGCACGCGCTGCTCGCGACGCTGCTTGCGTGCGTCGTGCAGGCGCTGCAGGAACGGCTCCAGCACGGGTTCCTTGAACTGCGCCAGGGTGTCGTCGAGTGCGGTCAGCGCTGCATCGTCGAGTTCGTCGAAATCCACCGGGCGGTCCGCCGGGGCCTTGCTTGCGGCCCACTGCAGATAGGCGCGCAGGCGTTGCCGGAACGGGACGACGTTCCACCACCAGTCGCGTGCGTGGCGCAGCAGCGCGTGCAGATGGTCGGCATCCGGCAGGCGCTGCAGGTAGTCGAACAGAAAGCTCAGCGGATACGAGCCCAGGTGCGGGAGCACGTCCAGGATCGCGTCCGCATCCGGGGGGCGGCGTTGCGCCAAGGCCTGCGCTGCCATGCACGGCAGCACATAGCCTGGGCTGCCCAGCGCTTCGACCAGTTCCTGATGGGAGAACTCCGCGCCTGCCAGCAGCGCCACGCCTTGCTGGAACTGCGGAATCTGTGCCAGATCGGCAGGGCTGTGGATCTGCTCGTCCTGTGCTTCCACCTGCTGGCGCAGCCGCTGCAGATGCTGCGCCGGGGTCTCCTGCGTTGCCTCGGGCGCGGCGTGGTGGTTGTCGCCGGCGTCGGTCGCCGGTGCAGGCCGCTGCGCGGAGGCGCTGCGCCCAAGAGGGCGCGCCAGATGCAACAGCACCGCACCGACGACCACGCCGATGGCGAAAAGGGCAAATTCCATCATCGTCGCCTCAGTCCTGGATGCCGCGACGGCCGCTGCGCGGATGTGGCGCCCGCATGGCACCTGCGATGGTGCAGCTGACCGGGGGGCGTGACGACGTTCGCGAGCGTGGCTGCATGCGTTCCCTCGTTGGATGTAGCCGTCGCGGACGCGTGCGGCCTGTGCTGGTGTGCGCGGCCCCGTTTGCGACGGAGCGGGGCGGCGCGTTCGCCGTCGAGTATAGAAGTCCGTGTTTCCTCCAGGCGACAGCGTCGCTGCGCAGTGCGACACCGATCGGACTGCAGCGCCAGGCGGGCTGCCTGACGCACCAGCGCCTCCCGTTGGCGGCGCCTGCCCACTATCCTGTCGCGATGACCCAACGCGCCACCCGTCTGCTGCGCCTGCTCGACGCCCTGCGCGGGCGCCGCCGGCCCGTGGCCGGGGCGCAGCTCGCCGCCGATCTGGGAGTGAGCCTGCGCACGCTGTACCGTGACATCGCCAGCCTGCGCGGGCAGGGCGCCGACATCCTCGGCGACCCGGGCGTGGGCTACGTGCTGCGCCCGGGCTTCCTGCTGCCGGAGTTGAACTTCAGCGAGGACGAGCTGGAAGCGCTGACCCTGGGCGCGCGCTGGGTGGCGAGCCAGGCCGATCCGGAACTGGCGCAGGCCGCGCAGCGCGCCATCACCCGGATTGGGGCGTCGCTGCCGGCGCCGTTGCGGCTGGCGCTGGAGACCAGCGGGTTGTTGGTGCCCGCGGCCACGCCCGCGCAGCCGGCGGCACCGTGGCTGCCGGTGCTGCGTCGTGGCATCCGTCTGGAACACGTGCTGCACATGGACTACGCCGATGCCGGCGGCGTCGCCTCGCAACGGCGCATCTGGCCGTTCGCGATGGCCTTCCTGGGCGGTTTCGGCATGATCGCGGCGTGGTGCGAACTGCGCGGCGATTTCCGCCATTTCCGTGCCGACCGGGTGTTGGCGCTGCGCGACGACAGCGAACGCTACCCGACGCGGCGGCATCTGCTGATCCGGCGCTGGCGCGCCGCTACCGGACACGGCGTCGGCTCCTGACAGCAGGTGTCAGCAGGGCACGCGCAGACTGCGTGGCGTCCACCACGGAGTCCGACCATGTCCCACGATCTTGTGCTCTACACCCACCCCATGTCGCGCGGCCGCATCGCGCGCTGGATGCTCGAAGAAACCGGCCTGCCGTACCGCGCGCAGATCCTCGACTACGGCACCGGCATGAAGACGCCGGCGTATCTGGCGATCAACCCGATGGGCAAGGTGCCGGCGCTGGTCCACGGCACCACCACCGTCACCGAGAACGCGGCGATCTGCGCCTACCTGGCCGACCTGGTGCCGGAGCGGCAACTGGCGCCGCCGCTTGGATCGCCGGCGCGTGGCGAGTACTACCGCTGGCTGTTCCTGCTGGCCGGTCCGGCCGAGGCGTTCCTGACCGCCAGGCAGCACGGCACGCTGGCCCCGGCGCACAGCGCGGGCTACGGCCATGGCGAGGATCTGCTGGACATGCTGGAGCAGGGCGTCGCCGGTCGCGAGCACCTGGCCGGCGATCGCTTCAGCGCAGCCGACCTGTATGCCGCGGCGTTCCTCGGCTTCTACACGCGCATCGGTGTGCTGCAGGCGCGGCCGGCGTTTGTCGCGTTTGTGCAGCGGCACATGGCGCGCCCGGCGGCGCAGCGTGCCGCGGCCATCGACGATGCGTTGCTGGCGGCGCATCCCAACCCGTTCATGCCGCGCCCGAGCGCCGTGCCGGCGAGCGCTTAGCGGGATGTGGGATGACTGGCGGTTGGGTGTGCCGTGCGGGCGGACGCTCACCCCGGCCCCTCTCCCGGTGGGAGAGGGGCTCTAGCGCTTTCCTTCTCCCCTTGG
>NZ_AQOI01000094.1:0-2685 GCF_000364665.1 Xanthomonas sp. SHU 199 | reverse complement strand
TCTGGTGCCGTTGCGACAGATGCTACCCCCTGGCTCAAGGTCGTGGCAGGTTGTTCGAGGTGCCCTGAAGTCGCTCCCTCAGGTGGCTCCCACAACGCACCTGCGACGAGCGCGGCCAACGTTAAAAGCCGCTCTGCGCCCGAGCACTGGCATTCCGCGCAACACGCACACCGCCGCCCGGCCTTCCAGGCGGCGGCGTAGCGATCCCTCAGAGCTTCCCGGCGCCGGCCTTGGCCTTGACGTCCGCCGCCACCTTGTTCGCCGGCAACAGCGAATAGGTGTACGGCGGGGTCCAGCCGATGTTGTTGTTCCAGGAACAGTTCAGCGCCTGGCCGTTGAGCAGCGAGCCGAAATCGCGGTAGACGCTGCCGCCGTAGTCGGCCGCGATCTTGTCGCAGCTGCTCACGCCGCTGATGTCGAAGACGTTGTTCTCGGAGAAGATCTTCGATTCCTTGCCGACGCCGTGCGCGTAGGAGAACGGATACACCGCATTGCTGGTGCTGCCCACGTGGTAGTTGTTGTACAGGTGCACCTGGCCGAAGCGCACCCGCGGCGCGCGCGCGGAGATGTTCTCGAACAGGGTGTTGTGGATGGTCACCTTGAGCTTGCCGCTGTCGGTGCTGGAGGCGCTGTCGCTGGAGCCGATCAGGTTGTTCTTCTCGTGCGACTTGAACACCGAGTACGACACGGTGACGTAGTTGGCGCCTTTCTTGATGTCCAGCGCGCCGTCGTGGTGCTGCTTGGGGCGGCCGTTGGCGGTGCCGTTCTGGTCGTCGGTGCGGCGGCCGTCGGTGAAGGTCACGTGGTCCACCCACACGTTGCTGGCGCCCTCGATGGTCATGCCGTCGTATTCGGAATTCCAGTTGCCGGCGCTGCCGTCGTTCGGATCCCACACCGGTTGCGGATCCCATGGATTCTCGATGGTCAGGTTGCGCACGATCACGTCGTTGGCCTTGACGTAGAAGTAGCCCTCGCGGATCTCGGCGTTGCTGCCGACGCCGATCAGTGTGGTCTTGGTGGGCACATCCAGGCGCGCGCGGCTCTTCATGTCCGCGGTGGTGCTGTACGGCGTGCCTTCGCTGATGTCGATGATGCCGTTGACCTTGATGATGCGGCCGTTGCTGCCGGCACTGGCCTTCAGCGCGGCCTTCAGCTGTGCCGCGGTGCTGACGCTGTAGACGTCGGCCGCGGCGGCCTTGGAACCGCCCTTGGTGCCGCCGTTCTGCGTGGCCCAGCCGGTGCTGGCGACCTCCAGGCTGGCGTCGGCATGGGCGGCGCCGGCCAGGCCGGCCAGGCACAGGGCCAGGCCGAACGTGCGCAGCGGCGAGCGCGGCGATGAAGCGATGAGGGACTGCGTGGTCATCCTGGAAACCTCGTGAGCGTGCGTGGTTTGGACGCAGGCGCGCGCGCTCCGCAGCAGCGGAATGCACGGCGACGCCTGCGCGATCGCTGTCCCCTCGGACAACTGCGGGTCATGCCTTCGTGGGAGGCAGGCGCCGAAGAGGCGCGCACTGTAGGCAGCGCGTGGCACGTGTAAAGAGGCGTTGGAGAAACGCGCGATCCAACCGCACGATGTGTGAACCACGTCGCACGAATCGCCTGCGCGCGCCAGGGCGACGCGGCACCATCGCTGCGGGACAACAACGCTGTCCCACCGACAGAAGGCGACATTGCGGAAGCCGCCTGCGACAGCGCAAAAACACCGAAAGCCGCAAACGGCAGGTGGCAGCCGCCGGGCCTCGCCCATCGACACGCAGCACGCAGGTGCGATTGCCACAACGAACACTGCCGGCACCATCGCAAACCGCCTGCAGCGGCATCGCCAGGATCAGGTTGCGGCGCGCATGCGGCACAGCGCCGCCGCGCCGGCCGGGAGTAGGCCGGTACCACCTACACCGGCGCTTGCGCCAACGCCTTCCGCATCCAGGCGGCAGCACTCGAACGAAACCGCACGCCGCCCGTGGCGGACGCGCAGAGGCTCAGGACATGCCGTCGAAGAACAGCTCGATCGCCATCACCAGCGCGTCCTCACGGCCGTTCGCGGCCGGGTAGTAGCGCGGGCGGCGGCCGATCTCGTTGAAGCCTTCGCTGTGGTACAGGGCGATCGCATTGGGATTGGACGGCCGCACTTCCAGGAACACCCGGCGCGCGCCGAGATCGACGCCGTACTTGATCAGCGCGCGCAGCAGCAGCCGGCCGTAGCCGCGCGATTGCCGCTCCGGCGCCACGCAGACGTTGAGGATGTGCGCCTCGTCGGCGGCGACGCTGATCACCCCGTAGCCGACGATCGTGCCCTCCTCCACCAGCACCCAGCCCGGATAACCGGCCTGCAGGCAGTCGCGGAAGATGCCGCGGGTCCAGGGGAACGGATAGGCGCGGCGCTCGATCTCCATCACCGCGTCCAGATCGGCCTCGCGCAAGGCGCGCAGCGTGGCCGTGGGCGCCGATGCCGACCCCAGTGCGCTCATCGCGGCGCCCGCTTGCGCAGCGCGCGCAACTGCGGCCACAGCGCACGCTTGGCCGCCGCATTGCCGCGCAGTTCGTCCAGCGGCCAGGTCGCCATCAGCGCCTGCGTGGCCGGATCGTTGGGATTGAGGCCGGAGGCGCGCAGCAGGGCGATCTGCAGGCGGTCGGGCAGGCGCAGCCCGACCCGGCGCGTACCTGCCGCGGGCGCCGCACGCGGCA
>NZ_AQOI01000093.1:0-5388 GCF_000364665.1 Xanthomonas sp. SHU 199 | reverse complement strand
GGCCGGCGGCGCGGGCGGCTGCCGGTCGCAGGCGGCGAGCGCGAGCAGCAACACCGCCACGCCTGGTTGAATCGGCTTCATCGCACTTCCTCACTGGACCAGCGCATAGGCTAGCGTGCATGCCCTCGCCCTGCACGGCAGCGGCGACCCACTGCCAGGCATGCGCGGCCGAGCACCGCGTCCCGGACCAGGCGTTCGACCACGTCGACGGCGTGCCGCTTGCCGGCACTGACACGCCGACGCATCGCCCCTGTCATCGGCATTTCACCGCGCTGCGCCACGCTGCGCGCCTACCGACCCCGCCGCCATGCACCCGCGCAAGACCGCCCTCGCCCTTGCGGCACTGCAATCGCACGATGCGCCGCTGGACATGCGCCAGCGACGCGTGCTGATCCTGGCCGACGGCCAGCGCAGCGTCGAGGAACTGGCCACGCTGGGCGGCCGCGGCGCCGATGCGATCGTGCAGGGGTTGCTGGAGCAGGGCTACCTGGACGATGGGCGCAGCGTCGCCGCCGCAACGGTGACCGCGAGCGCGCCACCACCACCGGCCGACCCGCGTCGCGCCCTGCTCAATGCGCGCATGTATCTGCTGGACCTGCTGCAACTGCAGCGGCATCCGGCCTCGCCTGCGCTGCAGCAACAGTTGCGTACAGCGCGCGAGGAGCAGGACACCCTGCGCGCGATCGCGCTGGCGCTGCGCGCCATGCCGGAGATGACCTCCGAGCGCTACGCGCAGCGCATCCGCGAGCGCGTGTTGGAGATCCTGCCGGCATCGCTGCACGGCGCGCTGACGGCCGCGGCGGAGGCCGCTTGACGGGCAGCGCCGCCGTGCGTGGCAGCGGCAGCCCCGGCAGCAGCCTGACGCCGGCGCCCGCTCAGGGCGCGCGGAAGTGCCGGCGCAGGCCCTGCCAGCACTGCTGGTAGTCGCGCTGGCGATGCGCGGCGTCCAGCGCCTGCGCGGTCGGGCGCAGCACCGCACGGGTCTCGAACATGAAGGCCATGGTGTCGGCGATGACGTCCGGGCGCGACAGGTCGGCCTGCGAGGCCTTGTCGAAGGTGGCCGCGTCCGGGCCGTGCCCGCTCATGCAGTTGTGCAGCGACGCGCCGCCCGGAGCGAAGCCGTCGGCCTTGGCATCGTAGACGCCGTGCACCAGGCCCATGAACTCGCTGGCCACGTTGCGGTGGAACCACGGCGGCCGGAAGGTGTGCTGCGCCACCAACCAGCGCGGCGGGAAGATCGCGAAATCCATGTTGGCGGTGCCGGGCGTGTCGCTGGGCGCGGTCAGCACGGTGAAGATGCTGGGATCGGGATGGTCGAAACTGATCGAGCCGATGGTGTTGAAGCGGCGCAGGTCGTACTTGTACGGCGCGTAGTTGCCGTGCCAGGCGACCACGTCCAGCGGCGAATGCCCGATCGGCGCGCGCCACAGATGGCCCTGGAACTTGGCGATCAGTGCGAAGTCGCCCTCGTCTTCCTCGTAGGCGGCGACCGGAGTCAGGAAGTCGCGCGGATTGGCCAGGCCGTTGGCGCCGATCGGCCCCAGGTCCGGCAGCCGCAACAGGCCGCCGAAGTTCTCGCACACGTAGCCGCGCGCGGGGCCGTCGGGCAGTTCCACGCGGAAGCGCACGCCGCGCGGGATCACCGCGATCTCCTGCGGGGCCACTTGCAGCGTGCCCAGTTCGGTGCACAGGCGCAGTTGCCCGAGCTGCGGGACCAACAGCAGTTCCGCATCGGCGTTGTAGAAGAAGCGGCCCTGCATCGACGCGTTGGCCGCATACAGGTGCACCGCCACGCCATGCTGCGCCTCGGCCGAACCGTTGCCGGCCATCGTGTACAGGCCATCGACGAAGTCCACCGGCGTCTCCGGCAGCGGCAACGGGCTCCAGCGCAACTGGTCCGGCGGCACCGGACCGCGCTGGAAGTCGTTGTGGAACGCGCCGGCACGGTCGTAAGCGACGAAGCCGCCGTGCACCACCGCCGGGCGGATGCGGTATAGCCAACTGCGCCGGTTGACGCCGCGCGGCGCGGTGAACGCGGTACCCGACAACTGCTCGGCGTACAGGCCATGGGCCACGCGCTGCGGCGAGTTCTGCCCGACCGGCAACGCGCCGGGCACCGCCTCGGTGGCGAATTCGTTGCCGAAGCCGGACATGTAGGAATCTGCGTTGACCATAGACATCCCCTCAACATTCGACGACGAAAGCAACGAGAAAATTAGCGTTAGCGGCTCAATCCTCAGTAGGTATCGACTTGGTATTCAAGCGAACCTAGCTGTGTTTCGGAATGGGCTTTAGTGCCGAGCAGAACCTGGGTGGCAACAAGTGCGCTGCGTCCATCGCGCTCTACCTGGATCTTCAACGGGAAGCGCCCACCCGCCTCATCACCCACCAACGCCACGTAGGTGTGGCTACTGCCATCTGCATTCTTAGCCTGATCATAGGCAGGTATCGTGCCTTCACGCAGATACAAGGCAGGCAATGGAGCGCCATTGAGCCACATGCGCAGCACCAGCATTCGACGTCCATCATCCAAGCACTCGCGCACCGTCACAGGTGGATCGCCGAATGCAGTGTAGGTATGGCTGATACACATCGTACCGACTGAAGCTGCAGTGGGGAGCGAGGACATAGCAGACACCAAGCTCAGCGCAGACAACAAAATGTATTTACTCGACCTCGCCACTCAGAGCACCCCGCGCTTCATCTGGTCGCGCTCGATGCTCTCGAACAGCGCCTGGAAGTTGCCTTCGCCGAAGCCCTCGTTGCCCTTGCGCTGGATGATCTCGAAGAAGATCGGGCCGATGCAGTTCTGGGTGAAGATCTGCAGCAGCTTGCGCTGCTTGGTCTCCAGGTCGGCGTCGATCAGGATCTTGTTGCGCGCCAGCCGCGCCACGTCCTCGCCGTGATTGGGGATGCGCTGGTCGATCACCTCGAAGTAGGTGTCCGGCGTGTCCAGGAACTCGACACCGGCCGCGCGCATGCGCTCGACGGTCTCGTAGATGTCGTCGGTGAAGCAGGCGATGTGCTGGATGCCTTCGCCGCGGTAGGCGTCCAGGTACTCGTTGATCTGGCTCTTCGGATCGGACGATTCGTTGAGCGGGATGCGCACCACGCCGTCCGGCGCGGTCATCGCCTTGGACACCAGCCCGGTCTTGGCGCCCTTGATGTCGAAGTAGCGGATCTCGCGGAAGTTGAACAGGCGCTCGTAGTAGTCCGACCAGCGCTGCATATTGCCGAAGTACAGGTTGTGGGTCAGGTGGTCGATGAAGGTCAGGCCGAAACCGGCCGGATGCTGCTCGGCACCGGGCACCGGCTCGAACTCGGTGTACACCGAGCCCTTCTCGCCGTACTGGTCGACCAGGTACAGCATGCAGTCGCCGATGCCCTTGACCACCGGTGCCGGCACCGCGCGGGTGTCGGCCTTGTCGGCGATCGCTTCGCCGCCGTTCTCCAGCACCTTGGCGAACACGTCGTCGGCCGGGTGCCGGAAGCGGATCGCGAAGCCGCAGGCGCAGGGACCATGTGCGGCCGCGAAGTCGGCGGCGAAGGAATCCGGTTCCTCGTTGACCAGGAAGTTGACCCCGCCCTGGCGGTACACGGTGATCGCGCGCTGGCGATGGCGCAGCACCGCGGTGAAGCCCATGCTGCGGAAGTACGCGTGCAACTGCTCGCCCTGCCCGGCCGGCGCGGCGAATTCCACGAACTCGAAACCGTCGATGCCCATCGGGTTCTCGAAGGTGGTGACCTGCATGCCGAGGTTGGTCGGCTGCGACGGATGCTGCGCTTGTGCATTCATGACGCGTCTCCTGGAGGGGGAGTCGCGGCGGCCGGGCCGAAATTTCGGATGCGGACGGGCGCCAGACTCGCGAGAATGGACCGTAGTATCCTCCGTTATAGTTACAAGTGAAACCACCAGCAAGGTGCAATGCAGCATGACGATCGCCACGCCCGCTCCCACGCCCGACTCGCCCTCCCTGGATCTGGAACGGTTCCTGCCGTACCGGATCAGCGTGCTGTCCAACCGCATCAGCAGCAACATCGCCCGCGTCTACGGCGAGCGCTACGGCATGGCGGTGACCGAGTGGCGGGTGATGGCGGTGCTGGCGCTGTATCCGGGGCTGTCGGCCGGCGAGGTCTCCGAGCGCACCGCGATGGACAAGGTGGCGGTGAGCCGGGCGGTGGCGCGGCAGCTGGAGCGTGGCTTCATCCAGCGCGAGACCCACGGCGACGACCGCCGCCGCTCGGTGCTGCACCTGACCGCGGCCGGGGTGGAGGTGTACCAGGTGGTGGCGCCGATGGTGCTGGAATGCGAACGGCGCCTGCTGGCGCCCTTCAGCGAGGACGAGCAGCGCCTGCTGAACCGGCTGATCGACCGCCTGGCGGCCGAGGGCCTGCCGAGCATGACCGGGCGCTGAGGCGCCGGGGCCCGTGACACCGGGGCCTCGAACACCGCAGGAGCGGCTTCATCCGCGACCGGGCATTCCTGGGAAGCCCGGTCGCGGCTGATCCCACAAAAGGGGACAAGACCCGCTCCTACGAGAACTGCGCTTCGCGGCCGCTCAGGCCTTGGGCGGCGCCCATTCCTTGAGGAAGTCCGAGAACTTCCTGCGATCGTAGTCCTTGCCCTTCTGCAGGTCGGCGAGCACCTGCGAGTGCAGCAGCTTGCCGTCGGCGTCGAGCACCAGCAGGTGCGGGAAGTCGACGATCTTCGGGTACTGCGCCATGAACGCCTCGTTCTTGTTGGCGTCGCTGACGTTGACTTTGACCCAGACGAAGTTGGCGTCGCGGAAGCTGCGCAGCTCCGCATCGCCCTCGATGAAGGTGTCCAGGGTGTGGCACCAGTCGCACGCCTCGTTGCCCACGTCGAGCAGGACGCGCTTGCCGCCGCGCTTGGCCTCGACCATGGCGGTGTCCAGGTCGTCGGCCGGATTGCGCTGCGGATCGAACTGCGCGCCCAGGGCCTTGGCCGCGGCCACGTCGGCGGCGGCCGGGGTATTGCCCGAGGCCACCGGCTGGCTAGGGTCGGCCACCGGCGGCTTCTGCACCGAGGTGTCCAGCGGCTTGGCCGGCGCCTGCGCGTCGGGCGGCGCCGCGGTCTGCCCGCACGCGCTCAGCGCCAGCATCGCCGCCAGGGCAGCGCAGATCGTCTTGTTCATCGCCATTGCCAGGTCCTCAGGTCATTTGACGCCGTGCATCAGTTTGTTGATCAGCGGCGCCACTAGGAAAAGGATCACCCCGGAAACGATCAGCGCCCAGAAGCCGAACGTATACCCCTTCAGCGCCGAGGCCACGGTCATGCCCTCTTCGCCGCTGACGATACCGGCAAAGATGCCCGACAGGTTGTTGCCGATGCCGGTGGACAGGAACCAGCCGCCCATGCCGAAGCCG